>NZ_JBHXEG010000007.1:0-134594 GCF_042724935.1 Kitasatospora sp. NPDC127060 | reverse complement strand
TGCTCACGTGGACCTTCCGGGTCCGGGGGCGTCGGGCCGCACCCTGTCCGAGAACGCGCCCGGCAGAAGTGTCGGGGTGCCGCGGGTGGCCAGGACCGTGCTCCTGGCCACCGGCGCCGATCGGTCCGCTGCTTCTCCCGCCCCCTCACGTGCACCACCGACATCGAGGGCGGACCCAGCCCAGTGGTCGCTGTCCCGGAACTCGGATGCCAGGTGCAACGCCTGCGCCCCGGCTCGTGCGACGATGCCGGTATGAACCGGCTGGCCAACGCGACGTCCCCGTACCTGCTGCAGCATGCCGACAACCCGGTGGACTGGTGGCCCTGGGGGCCGGAGGCGTTCGCGGAGGCGGAGCGGCGTGGGGTGCCGGTGCTGCTGAGCGTCGGGTACGCGGCGTGTCACTGGTGCCATGTGATGGCGCACGAGAGTTTCGAGGACGCGGGGCTCGCCGGGTACCTGAACGAGCGGTTCGTCGCGGTCAAGGTGGACCGGGAGGAGCGGCCGGACGTCGACGCGGTGTACATGGAGGCCGTGCAGGCGGCGACCGGGCAGGGTGGTTGGCCGATGACGGTGTTCCTCACGCCCGACAAGGAGCCGTTCTACTTCGGGACGTACTTCCCGCCCAGCCCTCGGCACGGGATGCCGTCCTTCCGGCAGGTGCTGGAAGGCGTCGACGCGGCCTGGCGGGAGCGGCGGCAGGAAGTCGGTGAGGTCGCCGCGCGGATCAGGGCCGACCTGGCCGAGCGGGCCGCCGTCTACTCGGCGGGCTCCCACCACCCGCCCGCCGACGCCGACCTGCACCAGGCGCTGGTCGCGCTCAGCCGGGACTTCGACCAGGCCCGCGGCGGCTTCGGCGGGGCGCCCAAGTTCCCGCCGGCCATGGTGATCGAGTTCCTGCTGCGCCACCACGCCCGGACCGGCTCCGAGGCGGCGCTGGAGATGGCCGTCCGCACCGGTGAGGCGATGGCCCGGGGCGGCATCCACGACCAGCTCGGCGGCGGCTTCGCCCGGTACGCGGTGGACGCCGGCTGGGTGGTGCCGCACTTCGAGAAGATGCTGTACGACAACGCCCTGCTGCTGCGCGCCTACCTGCACCTGTGGCGGGCCACCGGGACCGGGCTGTGGCGGCGGGTCGCGCTGTCCACGGCCGACTTCCTGCTGCGCGAACTCCGCACGCCCGAAGGCGCGTTCGCCTCCGCACTGGACGCCGACAGTCTCGACGAGGAGAGCGGGGCCATGGCCGAGGGCGCCTACTACGCCTGGGAGCCAGGCCAGTTGGTCGACCTGCTCGGCCCCGCCGACGCGGCCACCGCCGCCCGGCTGTTCGCGGTGACCGCGGACGGGACCTTCGAGCACGGCACCTCCGTACTCCAACTCCTCGCCGAACCCGAGGACTTCGCCGAGTACGAGGAGATCCGGCGGCGGATGTCCGAGGCGCGGGCCGCCCGGCCCGCACCCGCCCGGGACGACAAGGTGGTCGCCGCCTGGAACGGCCTCGCCATCGCCGCCCTCGCCGAGACCGGCGCCCTGCTGGAGCGCCCCGACCTCGTCGAGGCCGCAGAACGCGCCGCCGACCTGCTGCTCGCCGTCCACCTCACCGCCGACGGGCGGCTGCTGCGCACCTCCCGGGACGGCCGGCCCGGCAACAACGCCGGTGTCCTGGAGGACTACGCGGACACCGCCGAGGGCTTCCTCGCGCTGTACGCCGTCACCGGCGAGGCCGAGTGGCTCCAACTGGCCGGCGGCCTGCTCGACACCGTGCTCAAGCACTTCACCGACGAGACCTCCGGCGCCCTGTACGACACCGCCGACGACGCCGAGGAACTCATCCGCCGCCCCCAGGACCCGACCGACAACGCCACCCCCTCCGGCTGGACCGCCGCCGCCGGAGCCCTCCTCGGTTACGCCGCGTACACCGGCTCCGACCGGCACCGCACCGCCGCCGAACGCGCCCTCGGCATCGTCGGCGCACTGGCCGGGCGGGCCCCGCGGTTCATCGGCTGGGGCCTGGCCGTCGCCGAGGCCCTGCTGGACGGGCCGCGCGAGATCGCCGTCGTCGGCCCGGCCGGCCACCCGGCCACCGCCGCACTGCGCCGGGTCGCCCTGCTCGGGACGGCGCCCGGTGCGGTCGTCGCGGTCGGCGAGCCGGGGGAGGCCGTGGCCGAGGTGCCGCTGCTGGCCGACCGGCCGCTGGTCGACGGGGCGCCCGCGGCCTACGTCTGCCGGCACTTCGCCTGCGAGACGCCCACCACCGACCCGGCGGTGCTCGGCGAGCGGCTCGGGGCCGTGCTCGAACAGTCCGGCTCGTAGCTCGGGGTCGTAGCTCTGGCTCGCGGCTCCCGCTCGTGGTTCCTGCTCGTGGTTCCTGCTCATAGATCCCGCTCGAATAATCGTTGGCGGGCGGCCGTCGAGCGGGGAGAGGATGGGTCATGACCTGGACCTTCAGCGCCTCGCTCGACGACTTCCGGGCCCACGCGGGAGCCTTCCTGGCCGGCCGCCCGGCGGAGAACACCGTCCTGCTCACCCTCACCCACCGGCTCGCCGAGGCCGGGCTCGACGTGTTCGGGGAACGGCCGCCGGTCTTCGGCTGGTGGCGGGCCGGGCCGGGCGGCCCGGTCCAGGGCGCCTTCCTGCGGACCCCGCCGTACGCCCACCGGCTCTCCTGCATGTCGGAGTCCCCGGCCGCCGAGCTGGCACGCGAACTGGCCGGTGCGGGGGGCGAGTTCGCCGAGGTGGTCGGGGTCGGCGGCGAAGCCGGCGCGGTCCGCGCCTTCGCCGGCGCCTGGACGGCCGCCACCGGCGCGGTCCGGTCCGGCGGCGTCGAGGAACGGCTCTACCGGCTCGGCGAGTTGACCGACCCGCCGCGCCCGCCCGCCGGCCGCCACCGGCTCGCCGTACCGGCCGACCGGGAACTGCTGATCCGCTGGTACCAGGAGTTCACGGTCGAGGCGAGGGTCCCGAAGAGCGCCAACGTGGCCCGGACGGTGGACGACCGGATCGCGGTCGGCGGCCTCCACCTCTGGGAGGACGGAGGCCACCCCGTCGCCATGGCCGGCGCCAGCCCCGTGCTCGCCGGAATGTCCCGCATCGGCCCGGTCTACACCCCGCGCGACCACCGCGGCCGCGGCTACGCCAGCGCCGCCACCGCCGCCGCTTCCGCCCACGCGCTCGCCCAGGGGGCGGTGGAGGTGCTGCTCTACACCGACCTCGCCAACCCGACCAGCAACTCCATCTACCAGCAGATCGGCTACCGGCCGGTGGAGGACTGCCTGGTGCTGGACTTCCGCGCGCCGTAGCGGAGTTACGCGTTACGCGTCCCTGGTGAGATGGACGCCGGTCACCCCGACCACCTTCGTCTCGAAGGGGTCGTGGACCGCAGTCGCAGACGCGGTCGGCGGCGGCAGGTGGTCGGCGTTCTGATAGCCCTGCGCGCAGGTGATCAGGTGGCCCCCGGCCGTCTTCATGTCCGTGGCGAGCCCGTCCAGCAGCGTCTTCCAGGCGCCGCTGCACCCCGTCAGCGCCGGGCCGCTCTGCCAACCGGTCAGGCTCCCGGCGGCTTTGCTGCTCGGCTCCGCGAGCTTCGCCGTCTCCTCGGGGACCTTCCCGGCAACCGTCAGCGCGTTGTTCCCGGCGGCCGTCAACTCGCCCGGCCTGACCGTGAATCCCGGATCCTGTCCCACTGATTCCCCCTACATCCGTGTCGGCCGCGGAGGTTATGGTAGCCGTGAGTGTCGGGGGAGACACTGGCCGCACAGGGGGACTGGGATGGACATCGCGAGCCTGAGGAACGCCACACTGGCGGACCTGTACGCGGCGGCGGGGGCGTACGACACACTCGCCAAGGCGTTCCAACAGCACGTCGGCGACTGGACGAGCGGAACCGCGGACCGCGTCCACGGCTCCCAGTGGACCGGGCCCTCGGCCGACGCCGCGCTGCCGGTGCTGGACGGCCTCACCGGCAACCTGCGGGCGGCGGCGACGGAACTCGGCCTCATCGGCAAGGAGATCCGCGACTGCGCCGACGCCATGTCGCTGGCCCAGGGCCGCCTCACCCAAGCACTGTCCGACGCCCAGGCCAAGGGCTTCTCGGTCAGCGACACCGGCGCGGTGAGCTGGCCCGCGTCGACCAACCCGTACCAGGCGCCGGATTGGGAAGCCAAGCAGAGGACGGCCGCCGACGGGATCAGCAAGCAGATCGCCAAGGCGCTGGCCGACGCGGACGAGGCCGACAGCAGCCTGACCGGCACGCTCAACAGGTTCGCGGGGCACGCCAAGGACAAGTCCGGGCTGGACGAGAAGACGGCCGGCGCCGATGCCTACCTGGACCAGTTCGGCGGCGCGTCCAACCCGATGTGGCAGCGGGGCATGCCGGGCAAGGACGCCACCCCGACGGAGGTCAACGCCTGGTGGAAGGGGCTCGGGCCGCAGGGCCAGCAGTGGTTCCTCAGCCACCACCCGGAGGTGCTCGGCAACCTCGACGGCGTTCCGGCGGAGGTGCGGGACAAGGTGAACCGGGAACAGCTGAAAGACCTGATGGCTCGCATACGGGGCAAGAAGCCGAACGAACTGAACTCCGCCGAGAAGCAGTTGGTCGCCCTGTACGGTCCCATTGACGCGCGCCTCACACAGCACAAGGGAGATCCACCGCTGTATCTGCTCGGGCTCGGTAGCGAGGGCCAGGGCCGGGCGGTCCTCTCGTACGGGAACCCGGACACCGCCACCGACATCTCCGCCTACGTGCCCGGGATCACCACCACCATGGCCAGTCTCGGGCAGGGGAAGAACGACGGGACCAATGAGGGCGAGAACGGACTGAACCTCTATCGCGCCGCGAGCAGGAAGGCGCCGGCCGGCCACTCAGTCGCCTCGGTCGTCTGGCTCGGCTATGACTCGCCGGGAATGGACCTCGGGGCCGCGTCGACCAAGGCGGGCAAGGACGGCGCCCCAGCGTACGCGAAGTTCCTCAGCGGAGTGCGGGCGAGTCACGAGGGCGTTCAGCCACCGCACATCACCTCGGTCGGACACAGCTACGGTTCGTACCTGGTCGGCCAGGCCACCAAACTGGCCACCCAGCCCGGATCGCACTTCGCGCCGCCTGACGACGTGGTCTTCATCGGCAGCCCCGGTGTCGGCGTGGACAGGGCCGCTGACCTCAAGATGCCCGCCGGTCACGTCTGGGTCGGTGCCGCCGACAACGACATCGTGACGCACGCTCCGTCGAAGCTCAGCCTCGACCCGGACGAGCGGTGGTACGGACGGGACCCGTCGAGCAAGCACTTCGGCGCGAACCGGTTCACCGTCGACGACTGGAGCCGCGGCGACCCCATCGACGCGCACACCAAGTACCTGAACGGGCGCGGCGGGCCCTCGCTGGACAACATCGCGGCCGTCGTCACGGGTAGCGGGGACGACGTGAAGCTGACGGGCCGGCGCGGGTGAAGCGGCCACGACGGCGGCTGGGCTGTGCGGTGGTAGCGGTGGTCGCACTGGCCGTCGGGGCCGGGCTCTTCTACGGCGGGTACGGACCGATGGGTCTGAAGGACCGGGAGGGCGCCCGCAACCCACGGGAGGTGAAGGCACAGCTCGACGGCACGCTGCAGGCTGCGATGGGAGCCATCGTCCCGCCGATGGCCTACTACGGCGGTTTCTACGCAGTGGACCGGGGACCGGAACACGCCGATGGCGAGCCGAATCTCCTGTCCAGCGTCAGGGAGGTGGTCTCGGCGCGGACGAAGGTGGCTCAGGCGAAGATCCCGGTGCTGCTGGACCGGATGACGCAGCTATGGGGCGATTGCAGGCGGTCCGACAGCACCGAGAGCAGCGTGGTGACGCACTACACCGAACTGCACTGTTCCGGACGTGGCGACGCCGTGTTCACGTTGACGGTGGTCAGTTCCACGACCGATTCGACCGTGCGGGTACTCATGAGCGCGGATGCCTTCGGGGTGCACTACCAGCCCGAGAAGGACTACGGCGCCCCTCCGATCGGCGAGCGACCGACCGGCCGCGACCCCGCGCCCGACGTCGACGACCCGTACTGGTCGCACTGACCGCCTCCGCTCATTCCCAGTCCCAGCGGATCCCCAGGATGCACGGGCGGACGGCGGTGGCCACCAGGTGGACGCAGTGGTGGCCGTCGAGGGTGAGTTCTTCCGTCTCGTAGGGGGTTTCGCCGGGGGCGCGGAGGGCGATGCGGTGGCAGCGGACGGGGAGGGCGGCGGGGTGGAAGGTGATCTGGAGGACGTACTGGCCGGCGCCGGAGTTGAAGCCGCGGATGTATTCGCAGGTGGGCGTGGGGGAGGGTGCGTCGTCGAAGCCGTAGCCGAGGAGGTGGGTGTCGCCGGCGCGGAGGCGGCGGTCGAGGAGGAGTTCGGCGGCGATCAGGTGGTGGGTCTGGTCGCGGCGGATGCGGCCGGGGCGGCAGTTCTCCTCGGCGCGGACGCCGACGAGGGTGGTGTCGCTGCCGGGGTCGCCCTGGTGGAGGGCGAGGTAGCGGTCGATGCCGTCGCGGTGGGCGCGCAGGGCGTGTTGGGAGTCGCGGCGGGTGAGTTGGCGGTCGGGGCCGATGCGGATGCGTTCGATGTGGGTGATGGTGTGGAGGCCGGTGTCGCGGGGGCCGGCGAGGGTGGCGAGGAGGTCGTCGACGGCGGTGGGCGGGGAGATCAGGTCGCGGTAGGGGCGTACGGGTGGTCCGGCGGCGGTGGCGGCGCGGCGGGGGCCGAGGAGCCGGGTGAGGGAGTGTTCGGGCAGGTCGAGGACGTCTTCGAGGGCGGCGACGGCGCGCAGTGATTCGGGGCGTTCGGGGCGGCGGCGGCCCTGCTGCCAGTAACTGAGGCTGGTGAGGCCGACGTTGACGCCGCGCAGGGCGAGGTGGCGGCGGATGCGGTGGAGCGCGAGGCCGCGGGTGGTGATGGCGGTGCGCAGGGCGTGGTGGAAGGGGCCGGTGCGCAGGGCGGCGGCGAGGTCGGCTTGGTCGCTCCGGTGGATGGCGGCCTCCTGGCGGGTGCGTACCGGTTTTGACCGTGAATATTCACATCCGGATGGCGGTTTGTCACCGGTCCGGGCAGCTCGCGCGGTGGTTCCCGGGGTGCCGTTCACATCCGTGCGGGCCCGTTCACACCGTGATCGGGCTCCTTCCGGGGGCGTTGACCGGCCTTCGTCTGCGGCGCGATGCTCGGGGCGCGATCCGGACCGCGCCCCCACACAGCACCTCGCTCCACTCGCAAGGAGGCATTCCCCCATGCCAGTTCCACGGATACGGCTGCGTCGCGCGGTCGCCCTGCTGGCCCTCGGCGTCCTCGGTCCGGCGCTGACCGCCGCGGTGGCCACCCCGGCGGTCGCCGCCCCCGCGAACGTCCACGGGCGACTCGCCCAGGTCCGCCAGGCGGCCGCGCCCGGCAGCACGGCCGACCTGGCCGGCACGTACAAGAAGCTCAACATCACCATGCAGCAGCAACAGCAGACCAACTGGTGCTGGGCGGCGAGCGGGAACACCATCGCCTCCTGGTTCGGCTACAACTACAGCCAGAACCAGTTCTGCAACGCCGCGTTCGGCCGCTCGATCGACTCCAGCTGCCCCAACAGCCAGGCCTCGCTGGCGGACGTGCAGAACGGGCTGGACTGGGTCGGCATCAATCCGGGTTCGTACGTCACCGGCTACCTGCGCTACAGCACCGTGCAGTCGGAGGTGGACGCCAACCGGCCGGTCGAGACGCGCATCCAGTGGAGTTCGGGCGGCGGTCACATGCACGTCGTGTACGGCTACGACACCGGCAACAACTGGGTCTACTGGGGCGACCCGTGGCCGTCCAACTACCGCTACAACTGGGCGGATTACTGGTACTACGTGAACAACGACACGTTCTCGTGGACCCACTCCCTGTACCGGATCGGCGCGTGAGGACGACCATGACCGAGCTCAGCAAGGCCCGTCGGGCCGCCGTCACCGCGTTGTTCGCCGCCGGCCTCGCGCTGGCGCTCGCCCCGGCCGCGCACGCCGACGCCCCGGCCCAGGGCGCCCCCGCACCGGTGCCCGCCGCCGACCTGGCCCGGGCCCGCAGCGCCGTCCAGGACCCGTCGGTGCTCGACAAGGTGGGTCACTTCTTCGCCCGCAAGGGCGTCCCGCCGACCCAGCAGCTGACCATCGGCGCCGCCGAGGAGGCGAAGGCGGCCGGCGACGCGGCGCCCCGGCTGGCCGGGGACACCGTGCCGGTCTACACCCTGGATGCCGGCTTCGTGGCCGGCACCCCGGGCGCGCCGGTGGCGAAGGCGGAGTTCACGGCCAGCAAGGTGGTCGCGGCGGACGGGCAGACCGCCTCGGTTTGGACCGTCCGCCAGGGCGATGCCTGGCGGGTCGTCAACATCGCCTCCGGCGGCGACGAGAGCGACTACGCGGCGAAGGCGGCCGACAGCGGTGGCGGTACGGCCTTCCGGGAGCCGCAGGTCAACGCCTGGTACGTGCTGCGCGACGACCGGGTGCTGCCGCTGGACGACGAGGCCCGGCGCTCGGTGGGCGCGGGCGGGGTGTCGCTGGCCGCGTACCAGCAGCTGGTGCACCAGCGGTACGGGGACAAGCTGCCCGGCTCGGCGTACGACCGGGACGGCAAGGGCGGCGGGTACCCGCTGAACGCCGCGGCGGACACGGCGGCGGTGGGTGGCGACTCGGCGGTCCCGGCCCTGACGGCGGCCGCGGCGCTGGGCGCCACCGCGCTGGTGGGTGCCGGCGCGGTGCTGCGGCGGAGGCGGAGCACCCGTTGACGCGGACCACCCGCTGACGCGGAGCACCCGCTGACGCGGAGCACCCGCTGACGGTGGGAATCACCCGCTGACCCCGGACGGGGCCCGGCTCGTCGAGCCGGGCCCCGTCGACGCGTCCGCCGCTCACACCCCGGCGAAGCCGCTCTCCAGCAGCGCGTAGGTGTGGTCGACCAGTTCCGCGATGTCCTCCCGCCCGTTGCCCGCCGCCCAGCGCAGCACCGCCTCGGTGGTGGCCGCGCCGAGGGCGGCGGAGGTGACCCGCATGTCGTAGGTCGGTTCCTCGACGCCGGCCCGCCGGGTCAGCACGGTGAGGAAGAGCTCCTGGGGGCTGCTGCCGCTGCGGGAGAGCCCGGCGCGCAGCGCGGGGACCTCGGTGACCAGTCGCATCCGGGTGACCATCTCCTGCCGGTCGTGTTCGAGCAGGTCGTGGATCAGCCCGATCAGCACGGTCCGGCAGGACTGCAGGAAGGGCTCGTCGGCGGGGCGCTCCAGCAGGGCGTCGATGATCACCGGGTCGTACTCGTCGGTGAGGACCAGGTCGTCCTTGGTGGCGAAGTAGCGGAAGAAGGTGGAGGGGGAGATCTCGGCAGCGGCGGCGATCTGCTCCACCGTGGTGTTCTCGTAGCCCTGTGCGGAGAACAGCCGGTACGCCTCGCGGCGCACGGTCTGCCGGGTCTTCAGCTTCTTGCGCTCGCGCAGCGACAGCGGCGCTTCCAACAGGGCCTGGACCGGGTTGGCCGGGGCGCCCGGGAGGGCCGCGGTCGGCTGCGAGGTGTTCATGGACCCGATTATCCGTGGTCCCCGGTGGCGGTGGTCCCGGGCTGCTCCGCCGCGGCGCCGGTGGGCGCGGGACCGTCGGTCGTGGGCGCGGGGTTGTCGTCGGCCGTGGCGCCGCCCGGCATCCGGGCCGCGACCAGCACCGCCGAGAGCACCGCGACCAGCCCGGCGACCAGCAGCACCACCCCCATGCCGTGCACGTACGCCGCGTGGGCGGCGGCGCCGAGCGCGGGCCGTCCGGTCTCCCGGGCGACCGCCTCGGCGGCGACCACCGACTTCCCGGCCCGGTGCGCGGCCTCCGCGGACAGCCCGCCGGTGTCCAGCGCGCCGCGGTACGCCCCGGCGGCCAGGCTGCCGAAGGCGGCGATTCCGATCGCGCCGCCGACCTGCCGCAGGGTCTGGAGCAGTCCGGAGCCGATGCCGGCCCGAGCGGGCGGCAGGGTGATCAGGGCGGAGGCCTGGGCGGTGATCAGGGCGAGGCCCATGCCAAGGCCGAGGACGGTGAGCCAGGTCGCGGCCCGCCCGTACCCGTCCGAGACGGCGGTTCGGCTGCCGAAAAGCAGGGCGGCGGCGAGCAGGGCCAGGCCGAGGGTGATGACGGCGCGGGTGCCGAGCCGCTCGACCAGCCGTTCGCTGAGCTTGGCGGCGATCAGCAGGCCGAGCATCATCGGCATCAGTCGCAGCCCGGAGCCGAGGGCGTCGGTGCCGAGCACGCTCTGGAAGTAGAGCGGCAGGACGAAGAAGGCGCCGAACAGGACGAGCGAGATCAGGGTGGCGGCGGCGGAGGACCAACGGAAGGCGGGGTCGGCCAGCAGGGCGAGGTCGAGCATCGGCTCGCGTTGGCGGCGGCTGCGCAGGACCAGGGCGGTGAGCAGCAGCAGCGAGCCGATCAGGGTGGTGAGGACCAGGGGGTCGGACCAGCCGCGGTCGGAGCCCTCGATGATGCCGTAGGTGAGCGCGCCGAGGCCGGTGGCGGCGAGCGCGGTGCCGGTCAGGTCCATCCGGGGTGCGGCGGGGTTGCGGGTCTCGGGCAGCAGCAGGACGCAGGCGACGACGCCGATCACGGTCAGCGGGATGTTGACCGCGAAGACCGAGCCCCACCAGAAGTGCTGGAGCAGGAGGCCCCCGATGAGCGGCCCGAGCGGGGCGCCGCCGGCGATCGCGGCAGTGAGGATCGCGGTGGCCTTGCGCCGCTCGCCAACTGGGAAGATCCCGGAGATGACCGCGAGCGACATCGGCATGACGAGCGCGGCGGCCAGGCCCATCGCGGCGCGGGCGGCGATCAGGGTGCCGGGGGAGTCGGTGAGCATCCCGATGGCGGAGGCGAGTCCGAACAGGGCGAGGCCGGTGGTGAGGGTGCGGCGGCGCCCGTAGCGGTCGCCGAGCAGGCCGGCTGGGAGCATCACGGCGGCGAAGACCACGGTGTAGGCGTCGACGATCCACTGCTGCTGGCCGGTGGTGGCCTGCAACTGCGAGGCCAGGGTGGGCAGGGCGACGTTGAGGATCGTCATGTCGAAGCTGATCACCAGGACGCTCAGGGCGACGGCGACCAGGGCGAGCCACCGGCGCGGGTCCGCGACCCCGGCGGCGTGAGTGGGCGGGGCGGGCGACGCGGACGATGCGGGCGGTACGGGCGGTACGGGCGGTACGGGCGGTGCGGTGGACACGGCAGCCTCCAGGCCCTCTGAGGGAGTCTCTCTCAAATGAGAGTAACTCTCAAAAGGTGGCGACCGTCAATGTGAAAGTAGGGTGGCCATTCGATCACTCTGTGCAATGTGTCCTGGAAGTGCCGCTTCCGCACAAGGAATTGACGCAACGTTGATCTGTCGTTCGCCGCCCCGGGGCAGTGCCGGGTGACTGTCGGTAGATACCATGTGGCAATCGGTCAGTGCTGGCCGGACGCGTGCCGAGAGCGGAGAAGGGGTGGGGCGGCAGGAGCCGACCACGAGCCCGGCGCCGGGAAAGGCGGGAAAGGGGAGCCGAAGTGGCGGACAGTGACGACAGCCGGGCGAGTGCCCGGACGTGGGGCGCGGTCGTGGTGGTGGGTGCCGCGCTGGCCGTGGTCGCGGCCTATCTGATCAAGGGCCCGCCGCTGGTCCTCGTGGTCGCCGGGGTCGAGACGCTGCTGCTGATGGGGTACGTCGGCCGGCGCTGGCGGGCGATGCACCGGCAGGCCTCCCCGGCCGGTCACCGGCCCCGGCGCGGCATCCCGGACGCCGCCCACTGCGAGCGCTGCCGCCGGGCGCGCGAGGCGCTGGACGCCCGGCAGGCACGGGGGCGGATGGTGTCGGCCGCCTGGGCGGTGCGCCCGGAGGTCGAGTCGGAGCTGCCGGAGCCGCTGGAGTCGGCGGAGGCGGTGCACCCGCACTCCCCGGGTTCCCCGCAGTCCCCGAGCTCCCCGCAGCCGCCGCAGTCGGCGCCGGACGGTGCCGAGCACCCGTCGTACCCGCGCCGCCCGCAGGGTCGGGCCGGGTACGAGCGGCCCTGGACGGCCGAACGGGCGGCCACCCGGTCCGCGGACCGGACGACCGCCCGTCGGGGGGCGCCGGGTTCAGCCGGCCACGCTGTACGCCACCAGTGAGACGCCGACGTACTGCACGATGAAGGCGCCGAGGGTGAAGGCGTGGAACACCTCGTGGAAGCCGAACCAGCGCGGTGAGGGGTTGGGCCGCTTGAGCCCGTACACCACGCCGCCGATGCTGTAGAGCACCCCACCGACGATCATCAGCACCAGCACGGCGACCCCGCCGGCGCGCAGGAAGTCCGGCAGGAAGAAGGCGGCGGCCCAGCCCAGCGCGATGTACACGGGGGTGTACAGCCAGCGCGGCGCGCCGACCCAGAACACCCGGAAGGCTATCCCGGCAAGCGCACCGCCCCAGGCGACCCAGAGCAGTATCTGCTGGTCGGCGCCCTTGAGCAGCAGCATGGTGAACGGGGTGTAGGTGCCCGCGATGATCAGGAAGATGTTCGCGTGGTCCAGCCGCCGGAGCACGGCGTCCCCGCGCGGGCCCCAGTCGAAGCGGTGGTACACCGCGCTGACCCCGAAGAGCAGCCAGGCGCTGATCGAGTAGATCGCGCAGGCGATCTTGGCCGGTGTGGAGTCGGCCAGGCAGATCAGCACGATCCCGGCGGCGACGGTGGCGGGGAACATCCCGGCGTGCAGCCAGCCGCGCCACTTCGGCTTGCCCTCCCGGCCCTCGGCCGGATCCTCCCCAGTGCTCTCCGCGAGCGCAGCAGCAGTCATGTGCAGCATGTTACCCGCTACCTACGGAACCGTAGGTTACTGATGCGTAATGAAGTGGCGCTCATCACTCTTGGACGTTTTGGAGCAATTGGAGTGTGGCGCCGCGCACTCCGTCCCGGAGGTTCATGGCCGACTACTGGCCGGTAATCATACTTACTGTAGTAAAAGATGCGTCAATTTCGCCGGAGTGCCGCGTTGAGGCCCAGAACCCGGAGCTACGCTGCAAGCACCCTCAGACCCCCGCAACGCCGTCTCCTCGCCGAGACGGCGTGAAACGGAGCGATCGTGTCGTACGAGATCTCTGCTCTCAGCGCATCCGCGCCCACCCGCCACAAGCAGCTGCTCGCTTGGGTGAGCGAGATCGCCGAGCTCACCCAGCCGGACCGCATCGAGTGGTGCGACGGTTCCGACGAGGAGTACCAGCGCCTCGCGGACCTGCTGGTGGCGCAGGGCACCTTCAAGAAGCTGAACGAGGAGAAGCGCCCCAACTCCTACTACGCCGCCTCGGACCCTTCGGACGTGGCGCGCGTAGAGGACCGCACCTTCATCTGCTCCGAGCAGGAGAAGGACGCCGGACCGACCAACCACTGGAAGGCCCCCGCCGAGATGCGGGCCGTCTTCCAGGGCGAGCAGGGCCTGTTCCGTGGCGCGATGAAGGGCCGCACGATGTACGTCGTGCCCTTCTCGATGGGCCCGGTCGGCTCCCCGCTGGCCGCGTACGGCGTCGAGATCACCGACTCCGCCTACGTCGCGGTGTCGATGCGCGTGATGACCCGCATGGGCCAGGCCGTGCTCGACCAGCTCGGCGAGGACGGGGACTTCGTCAAGGCCGTCCACACCGTCGGCGCCCCGCTGGCCGCGGGTGAGGCGGACGTCCCGTGGCCGTGCAACAGCACCAAGTACATCTCGCACTTCCCGGAGACCAAGGAGATCTGGTCCTTCGGCTCCGGCTACGGCGGCAACGCGCTGCTCGGCAAGAAGTGCTACGCGCTGCGCATCGCCTCGACCATGGCCCGCGACGAGGGCTGGCTGGCCGAGCACATGCTGATCCTGAAGCTCACCCCGCCGTCCGGCGAGGTCAAGTACGTCGCGGCGGCCTTCCCGTCGGCCTGCGGCAAGACCAACCTGGCCATGCTCCAGCCGACCATCCCGGGCTGGAAGGTCGAGACCATCGGCGACGACATCGCTTGGATGCGGTTCAACAAGGAGGACGGCCGCCTCTACGCGATCAACCCCGAGGCGGGCTTCTTCGGCGTCGCCCCCGGCACCGGCGTGGACACCAACGCCAACGCCATCGACACCCTCTGGGGCAACACCGTCTTCACCAACGTCGCCCTCACCGACGACGGCGACGTGTGGTGGGAGGGCCTCACCGAGGAGCCCCCGGCGCACCTCATCGACTGGCGCGGCAACGACTGGACCCCTGAGTCCGGCACCCCGGCCGCCCACCCGAACGCCCGCTTCGCCGTCCCGGCCGCGCAGTGCCCGACCATCGCCCCGGAGTGGGAGGACCAGGCGGGCGTGCCGATCTCGGCGATCCTGTTCGGCGGTCGCCGGGCCACCGCCGTCCCGCTGGTGACCGAGTCCTTCGACTGGCAGCACGGCGTCTTCCTGGGGGCCAACATCGCCTCCGAGAAGACCGCCGCGGCCGAGGGCACCGTCGGCGAGCTGCGCCGCGACCCGTTCGCGATGCTGCCGTTCTGCGGCTACAACATGGGCGACTACTTCGCCCACTGGCTGAAGGTCGGCGCCCAGGCGGACGCCGCCAAGCTGCCGAAGATCTACTACGTCAACTGGTTCCGCAAGAACGCCGAGGGCAAGTTCGTCTGGCCCGGCTACGGCGAGAACAGCCGCGTGCTCAAGTGGATCGTCGAGCGCCTGGAGGGCACCGCCGAGGGGGTCGAGACCCCGATCGGCGTGCTGCCGAAGGTCGACGGCTTCGACCTGGGTGACCTGAAGCTGTCCGAGGAGGACCTCGACCTGCTCTTCACCGTGGACGCCGACATCTGGCGCCAGGAGGCCGCGCTGGTGCCGGCCCACCTGGAGCTGTTCGGCGACCACACCCCGAAGGAGCTGTGGGACGAGTACCGGAGCCTGGTCGCGCGCCTCGGCTGAGCCTGAGCCTGAGCCTGAGCCTTAGCCTCAGTCTCAGTCGAGCGAGAGGCCGGCGCGCGGCACGAACCGCGCGCCGGCCGAGCGATGGGACGGCCGGAGTTCCGCCGGGTGGTCTTTCCCCGACCAAGGAGACCGCCCGGGCCGGGACTCCGGCCGTAGTGTTTTCCGCTCCACCGGGTCCTCCGGCCGGGTGCGGCCGCTACGGGTGGGCGTGGCCCCTCCGGCCTGGTGCGGCCGCTACGGCCGGGCGTGGCCCCTACGGCTGGGCGTAGCCGCTGAGGAACTCGCCGATCCTGGTCACCGCGTCGGTGATCTCCTCCGGCCGGGGCAGCGTGACCAGCCGGAAGTGGTCCGGCTCGGGCCAGTTGAAGCCGGTGCCCTGGACCAGCAGGATGCGCTCGGAGCGCAGCAGGTCCAGCACCATCTGGGCGTCGTCCTTGATCTTGTAGACCTTGGGGTCCAGCCGGGGGAAGGCGTACAGCGCGCCCTTGGGCTTGACGCAGCTCACCCCGGGGATCGCGTTGAGCAGCTCGTACGCGGCGTCGCGGGAGGCGAGCAGCCGGCCGCCGGGCAGCACCAGGTCCTTGATCGACTGCCGTCCGCCGAGCGCGGCGGCCACCGCGTGCTGGGCGGGCATGTTGGCGCACAGCCGCATCGAGGCGAGCACGGTCAGGCCCTCGACGTAGCTGTGGGCGCGCTGGCGGTCGCCGGAGAGCACCATCCAGCCGGAGCGGAAGCCGGCCACCCGGTACGCCTTGGACAGTCCGTTGAAGGTGACGCAGAAGAGGTCCGGGGCCAGGGTGGCCAGTGGGACGTGCTCGGCGTCGTCGTAGAGGATCTTGTCGTAGATCTCGTCCGCGTAGACCACCAGCTGGTGCCGGCGGGCGATCTCGGCGATGCCCTCCAGCACCTCGCGCGGGTAGACCGCGCCGGTCGGGTTGTTCGGGTTGATCACCACGATGGCCCTGGTCCGGTCGGTGACCCTGGACTCGATGTCGGCGAGGTCCGGGTACCACTCGGACTGCTCGTCGCAGCGGTAGTGCACCGCGGTGCCGCCGGCGAGCGAGACCGAGGCGGTCCACAGCGGGTAGTCCGGAGCCGGGACGAGTACCTCGTCGCCGTCGTCCAGCAGCGCGGTCATGGCGAGCTGGATCAGCTCGGAGACGCCGTTGCCGAGGAAGACGTCGTCGACGGAGAGCCCGTGCAGCCCGCGCTCCTCGTAGTGCATGACCACGGCGCGGCGGGCCGAGAGCAGGCCCTTGGAGTCGCCGTACCCGTGCGCGTTCGCGAGGTTGCGCAGGATGTCCTGGAGGATCTCCGGGGGTGCCTCGAAGCCGAAGGTGGCGGGGTTGCCGGTGTTGAGCTTGAGGATGCGGTGGCCCTGTTCCTCCAGCCGCATCGCCTCGTCGAGCACCGGGCCGCGGATGTCGTAGCAGACGTTGGCGAGCTTGCTGGACTGGATGACCTGCATGCCTGCCTACTTTAGGGGCTCGCCGGGGCCCCGGGCGGGGCGTTCGGGGGCACGGCTCGCGAGGCCCGGAAGGGCCCCCTTGGATCGGCAGGCGGTGGCCTCGGGCGGCCTTTCAAACCGATGGCTCGATGTCCGGAATGCTCATGTATGCGAGGAGCGCCATCCGGATCCCGAACGGATTCCGGTGCGGAACGAGACGGACGGCACACCGACAGCCCGCTCCGGACGGGAAGATGGGGCCCGGTGCGTCGACGAGGAGGGGAGTGCCGGTGGTGGTGGTCGTGGCCGGGGCGGTGCTGGTCGGACTCCTGGTGGCTCCGCTGCTGCGTGCGCTGGTCGCCCGCTTCGCCGTGCCCGAGGGCGAACCCTGGTGCGGGGCCTGCCCGTTGTGCGGCCGCGCGGTGGGGGCCGCACTGCCGCCGACCGGGCGCTGCCCGGGCTGCCGCGGCCGGCTCGGCCCCGGGGCGGGAGCGGTCGAGGCGGTCGCGGCGGTGGTCGCGGTCGCGGTGGCGTACGCGGCGGACGGGCCGCAGACGGCGGCGCTGGCCTGGGCGGGCGGGCTCGGGGTGGCCCTCGGCTTCACGGACGCCCGGGTGCGCCGACTGCCCTACCGGCTGACCGGGCCGCTGCTGGCCGGGGTGGCCGCACTGCTGGCGGTGGCGGCGCTGGCCGAGGGGCGCCCCGGGGTGCTGCTGCGCTGCCTGCTGGTCGCGCTGGCCGTCGGGGCGCTGCTCGAAGTCGCCGTCCAGATCGGCGCGTTGGGCCCGGGCGATTCACCGCTCGGGCTCGCCCTGGGCGGGCTGCTCGGCTGGTACGGCTGGCGGGTGGCGATCGGCGGGCTGGTCGCCGCGGTGCTGCTCGCCGGGCTGTGGGGCACCCTGCGGGTCGCCGCCCTGCTGGTCCGCCGCCGCCCGTGGCGCGGCCTCGAAGTCCCGGTCGGCCCCTTCCTGCTGCTGGGCGCGCTCACCGCGGTGCTGGCCCGGTAGTACGGAAGGGGCCCGCCGTACCGGAACCGGTACGGCGGGCCCCGCCGTCGGCGCGCCGGCCCCACCCTCAAGGAGCTGCGCGCCGAGGGGAGTTGCGGCTCGGCGGACAGCCCTCAGGGCATCTTGTGGACGAACGGGCCGACCGCGTTCGAGAAGGCGTTGCCGTTGTTGGCGTCCCAGTTGGTGGACCAGGTCATCGCGCCCCGGATGGTGGGCCACTTGGCCGGCGGCACGAAGCTGCCGCAGTTGTTGCCGGTGGCCAGGCAGTTGAGCGCGTTGTTCACCACCGACGGGTCGACGTAGCCGCCGCCCGCCGCCTTGCCGGAGGCGGGGACCCCGATGCCCACCTGGTCGGGCCGCAGACCGCCCTGGATGTGGGTGCAGACCTGCGAGGTGATGAAGTCGATCGTGCCCTGGTTGTAGACCTTGCCGTCGCAGCCGTTCATGCCGCCCGAGTTGTAGAACTGGGTGTTGACGACGGTCAGGATGTCCTTGGTGTTCAGCGCCAGCTGGAAGTAGGCGCCGGCGGTGCTGTACATCCCGATGGTCTCGGGGGCCATGGTCAGCACGAAGCCGGGTCCGACCTTGGCCTGCAGGGCGTGCAGCGCGTCGCCCAGCGGTCCGGCCTGGACGCCGTTCTCCAGGTCGACGTCGACGCCGTCGAAGCCGTAGTCCTTGATGATCGCGGAGGCGCTGTCGGCGAAGTTCGCCCCGGCGGTGGCGTCGCCGACGGTGATCGCGCCGTTCTGGCCGCCGATGGAGAGGACGACCTTCTTGCCGGCCGCCTGCTTGGCCTTGATGTCGGCGCGGAACTGGGCGTCGGTGTAGCCGCCGAGCGCCTTGGACAGGCCCGGGTCCAGGGTGAAGCTGATCGCGCCGGTCCGGGTCGGCACGGCGTCGGCGAAGGAGACCGCGATGATGTCGTACGCGTTCTGGACGTCGCTCAGGCGCTGCGGGGTGGAGCCGTTGTCGAAGTTCTGCCAGTAGCCGGTGAGCGCGTGCGCCGGCAGGCCGGTGGTCGGCGGGGTGGTGGCGGTCGGGGTCGCGGTCGGGGTGGCCGTGGGGGTCGGCGTCGCGGTGGGGGTCTGGGTGGGCGTCGCCGTACCGGTCGGGGAGGCGGTGGCGGTCGGCGTCGGGGTCGGCGTCCTGCTGGGGGTGGCCGTCGGCGAGGGGGTGGCGGTGCCGCCCGGGCCGACCAGCGCGACGTCGTCGGCGAGGTAGGCGCCCTGTCCGTACCAGCCGTGCAGGTAGACCGTGACGCTGGTGGCGTTCGCCCCGGTGGTGAAGGTGCTGGAGAGCTGGTTCCAGCTGTTCTGGTTCGACCAGGCGGACGGGTCGGTGCCGCCGGTGCCGCGCGCCCCGAGGTAGACGTACGGGCCCTGCACCCAGGCGCTGAGGGTGTAGCTGGTGTTGGGCAGCACGCTGATGGTCTGGACGCACTCGGCGGTGTCGCCCGCGCCCGGGGTGGCCTGCAGCGCACCGCTGCCGGAGTGCACCGGCGAGGACACCGCGGTCGCGCCGCCGGTGCAGGTCCAGCCGCCGAGTCCGCTCTCGAAACCGCCGTCGGTGACCAGGTTGCCGTCGGCCGCACTGGCGCCGCCGGCGAAGAGGGCGAGGCCGCCGCCCGCCAGGGCGAGGGCGGTGGCGCCGGCCGCGAGGGCCGGGAGGGGGCTGCGCCGGCGCCGGTGCGCGGGCTGGTTCGGCGTACGGGCCATGGGTGACGCTCCTGGGGAAGGAGCGGCCGCCGCGGTGGGGGGCGCGGCGGCCGCGTGTGGGGGAGGGGAGGTCCGCAGGTGACTCCTGGAGGCGGGGTTGTTTCGTTCCGCCTCGGGTCAAAAGCTGGACTAGACCATTGCCGGACGTCAAGGACGCGACAACCGGTTTACGGCTCCCTTAAGGATTCGGAGACCGTTCCGTGTCCACGACGGCCGCACCGCCCCGCGGGCCCCGCCGCACCCACCCCGCGGGCCCGGACACGCCCGCCGCGACAGACTTCGTACAGGACCGTGACCAGACCGCTACCTGCGGCTTTACCGCGCGCCTGCGCGCCGGAGTAGGCTGCGCCGGGGCCGGGGACGAACCGGCCCGAACGAGTACGGAGGGGCCGGGAAACCATGGGTCTGCGCGATGTCGCCGAACGGACGCCGGGGCTGCGCACCCTGCTGGGCGGGATGTACCGGCTGTACGGTCGCCGGGTCGAGGTCCACCTCGGCCGCACCCCCCACCACATCGGCGTGATCCTCGACGGCAACCGCCGCTGGGCCAAGGCCGCCGGCGGCTCCACCGTGTACGGCCACCAGCGCGGCGCCGACAAGATCAGCGAGTTCCTCGGCTGGTGCGACGAGACCCACGTCAAGGTCGTCACCCTGTGGATGCTCTCCACCGACAACCTGGACCGCCCGGCCGACGAACTCGTCCCGCTGCTCGGCATCATCGAGGACGCCGTCACCGGCCTGGCCGCCGCCCGCCGCTGGCGGGTCAACCCGGTCGGCGCGCTGGACCTGCTTCCGCAGCACACCGCCGACGTGCTCAAGCGCGCCGCCGAGGAGACCTCCGCGATCGACGGCATCACCGTCAACGTCGCGGTCGGCTACGGCGGTCGGCACGAGATCGCCGACGCCGTCCGCTCGCTGCTCCAGGAACACGCCGGGCGCGGCACCTCGATCGAGGAACTGGCCGAGATCCTGACCGTCGAGCACATCTCCGAGCACCTCTACACCGCCAACCAGCCCGACCCGGACCTGATCATCCGCACCTCGGGCGAACAGCGGCTGTCCGGATTCCTGCTCTGGCAGAGCGCGCACAGCGAGTTCTACTTCTGCGAGGCGTACTGGCCGGCCTTCCGCAAGGTCGACTTCCTGCGCGCGCTGCGCGCCTTCGAGCAGCGGCACCGGCGGATGGGCCTCTGACCCGGCGCCCGCCGGGCCCCGCCCGGGCCCTCCGGGGCCGAACCGGGTGCTGCCCCACCTCCCCGCCGGGGCGCCGCCCTGCCGGTCCCGGCCGGTCCCGGGCGGAGCCGGCGGGCTTCCGGGCGGAATGACCGCCGTAGGCCTGGCGTACCCGGGCGCCGCGCGAGGCCAAACGTTCACCGGCAATGATCCGTCAGTTCGCCGGGGACGCGAATGCACCGCTCCCCGCCTGGGAATACTCCAGGCAGTCCGGTCCCGAGGCCACCGGGGCAGCGGGGGCCGGCATGCCGCGGGTGACGCAGGGTCATCCGCTCTGGAGGCCTAGTGGTCAGTTCCAAGAGCCGCCGGACACCAGACCGGCGCACGTACGTTCTCGACACCAGCGTGCTCCTGGCGGACCCTCTCGCCATGACCCGCTTCGAGGAGCACGAGGTCGTCCTCCCGGTGGTGGTCGTCACCGAGTTGGAGGCCAAGCGCCACCATCCGGAGCTGGGCTACTTCGCCCGCCAGGCGCTGCGCCTGCTCGACGACTACCGCGTCCGCCACGGCCGGCTCGACGAGCCGATCCCGGTCGGCGAGCTGGGCGGGACGATCAGGGTCGAGCTCAACCACTCCGACGTGTCGATACTGCCGGCCGGCTACCGGGCCGGCGGCGGCGAGGCCGACACCCGGATCCTGGCGGTCGCCCGCAACCTGCAGGCCGAGGGTTACGACGTCACCGTCGTCTCCAAGGACCTCCCGCTGCGGATCAAGGCCAGCTCGGTGGGCCTGCTCGCCGAGGAGTACCGGGCCGAGCTCGCGATCACCTCCGGCTGGACGGGCATGTCCGAACTGCACGTCGCGGCCGAGCAGGTCGACGCGCTGTTCGCGGCCGGCCACGACGCGGCGGTGGACGTCGAGGGGGTCGAGGAACTGCCGGTGCACACCGGTCTGGTGCTCACCTCGGAGCGCGGCCGGGCGCTCGGCCGGGTCACCGGCGACGGTCGGGTCCGGCTGGTGCGCGGCGAGCGCGAGGCGTTCGGGCTTCGCGGTCGCAGCGCCGAGCAGCGGGTGGCGCTGGACCTGCTGCTCGACCCGGACATCGGCATCGTGTCGATGGGCGGCCGGGCCGGCACCGGCAAGTCGGCGCTGGCGCTGTGCGCGGGGCTGGAGGCGGTGCTGGAGCGGAGGCAGCACCGCAAGGTCATGGTCTTCCGGCCGCTGTACGCGGTCGGCGGTCAGGAGCTCGGCTACCTGCCCGGCAGCGAGGCGGAGAAGATGGGCCCTTGGGCCCAGGCGGTCTTCGACACCCTCTCGGCGGTGACCACTCCGGACGTGATCGAGGAGGTCATCGCCCGCGGGATGCTGGAGGTCCTGCCGCTGACCCACATCCGGGGCCGCTCGCTGCACGACGCCTTCGTGATCGTGGACGAGGCCCAGTCGCTGGAGCGCAACGTCCTGCTGACGGTGCTGTCCCGGATCGGCCAGGGTTCGCGGGTGGTGCTCACCCACGACGTGGCGCAGCGGGACAACCTCCGGGTCGGCCGGTACGACGGCGTGGTGGCGGTGGTGGAGAAGCTGAAGGGTCATCCGCTCTTCGCCCACATCACCCTCACCCGCTCGGAGCGGTCGCCGATCGCGGCGCTGGTCACGGAGATGCTGGAGGACATCAACCCGTGAACCGCCCCTGATCCGGGCATAGTAGGACAATAGGGTCAACTCGCGGTGCGGGGCCCGCTCCTGACGGAGCGGGCCCCGCCCCTTTCATCACATCGAGTGCTTTCCGTGCGGGGGAACTCCCGTACGGTGAATGTGACATGCGCCACGCGGGCGGGAATTGCGTCGACAGTGCCCGGTGCGGCATGGTGAGGGTTCTGTCAGGCCCCGCGTACGGCGCGGCAGGGCTTCCGGACCCCGGGAGTCCGGCCCCGGAAGGTCCACCAACTCCGGTCGGTGGACGCACAATTGAAGACCGATGAGCCGTACGCCGCCCGATTCCAACGCCCGGTCGCCTCAACCCGACCGGACGCCGGGCCAGCACCTCCCGTGACCAGAGCATCTGCGGAGGTCCGTGCCAAGGGGCATGTTGCGTCCGCACGGTCACGCGTGGGCGATGCTGGAAGGAATCCATGTGACTCGGATCTCGGTCCGGGGAGTTGCTGTGGCCTCCGCCACCGCCGTCACCGCAGTCGGTGCCGTCGTGGGTATGGCCTCGGGCAGCGAGGGCAAGACGACGCAGACGGTCGACATCGCCGGTGCGACCCTGCTTGCCGAAGTCCCCTCCGGCTCCCAGGCGCAGGCCGTCAGTGACAACATCGGCCAGCAGGCGTCCGCCCAGCAGGCTTCCGCCGACGCCGCGGCCAAGGCTGCCGCCGAGCAGAAGGCCGCCGAGGAGGCCGCGCGCCAGAAGGCCGCCGCGGACGCCCAGGCCAAGGCCGACGCGGACAAGGCCGCCAAGGCCGCCGCCGACCAGCGCGCCGCCGCCGATGCCGCCGCCAACCGCTCCAAGGCGCGTTCGGCGATGTCCGCGGTGGACAACAGTGCCCCGCCGGTCTCGGTCAGCCCCGGCTCCGTCCAGGACATGGCCCGGCAGATCGTCGGCAACGACGCCCAGTTCCAGTGCTTCAGCCAGATCGTGAAGCGCGAGAGCGGCTGGGACTACACCGCGACCAACAGCGGCTCCGGAGCCTACGGTCTGGTCCAGGCCCTGCCCGGCTCCAAGATGGCCTCGGCCGGCGCCGACTGGCGCACCAACCCGGCCACCCAGATCAAGTGGGGCGTCGGCTACATGAACAGCCGCTACGGCAGCCCCTGCGGCGCCTGGTCGTTCTGGCAGGCCCACAGCTGGTACTAGGAGGGCCCGCCGCCCCGCGGGGCGGCGCACTCCACACGGCCCCCGGCCGCTCGTCCCGTTCGACGAGTGGTCGGGGGCCGCGGCATTCTCCGGCGGCTGCCGTGGTGGTGGGGGCGGACCGGGGGGCCGTCGGGCCAGGGGGACCGTCGGGGTGGGGTGACTGCCGGACAAGGGCGGGCCGCGCCGCCCGGGCTGCGCTGACCGGCGCGCCCACGGGCGGTGCGGTCCTGGGTGCGGACGCGGGGCGCGGGGAGGGGTCCTGGTTGCTCCCCGCGCCGGCCGGTCCGCCGGCGGTTGGTCCTTCCCGGTGACCGTTCGGTCCCGTTCGGACTACTCCCCATCAGCCTGCCGGTGAAAACATCACCAATCTGGTGTTTTGTCCAAGTTCATGGAATGAACCGATCGCATCGAACCTCCTGGCGATCGCACCCGCCCCGTCCCCGCCGGGTAGCGTCATCCCCGACGGCCGTGGCGGGACCCACGGCGTACCGCCGCACTCGGCGGGTCCGGCAGGGAAGCGGTGGTAGCGAGGATGGCGCGGGGCGGAAAGGCCTTCAAGGCCGTGGCCAAGGGCATGGCCGTGGTGGCGAGCGCGGCCGCCGTGATCGAACGGCGCCGGCGCGCCGCGATGGCGGCCGACCCGCACGAACTCCCCGCACCCGCCGTCGGCGAGGCGCCCGGCCCGGTGCCGGTGCCGCGCGCCGATCCGGCCCCCGCGCCGGCACCGGCACCGATCGTGGTCCCGGCCTCGGTCCCGCCCGTCGAGGCGGCGGCGAACCCGGCGTCGGCTGCCGCGGCGGCCGCGCCCGCAGCGCCGTCCGCGCCCGTCGCGCCGCCCGTCGCGCACGCCGGACTCGGCCGGGAGCACCACCCCGGCCGGCCCGCCACCCCCGCCGAGGCGGTGCCCTGGGGACTGCGGGTCGCCGCCGAGTCGACCTGGCGGCTGCTGCTGCTCGGCGCCGCGCTCTACGTCCTCTTCTACGTCGTCGACATGCTGCGGCTGGTCGCCTTCTCGGTGCTCGCCTCGCTGCTGATCACCGCGCTGCTGGAGCCCTCGGTCTCCTGGCTGCGCCGGCGCGGGGTGCCGCGGTCGCTCGCTGCCGGCGGGGTGTTCCTCAGCGGCCTCGCCGGGATCGGACTGGTCGGCTGGTTCGTGGTCTGGCAGGTGTCCACCAACCTGCCCGACGTCACCAACCAGGTGAAGACCGGCGTCAACCAGCTGCGGGACTGGATGATCACCGGACCGCTGCACCTGACCCAGCAGCAGATCACCGACTTCGCCAACCAGATCACCAAGGCCATCACCACCAACACCGACCAGATCACCTCGGCCTCGATCACCGGCGCGCAGATCGCCGTCGAGATCCTGACCGCGCTGCTGATGACCTTCTTCACCACCTTCTTCTTCCTCTACGACGGTGCCAAGATCTGGAACTGGGCGCTGCGCGGCCTGCCCCGGCAGTCCCGCTTCGCGATGGCGGGGGCCGGTCCGAAGGCCTGGACGACGCTCACCGCGTACGTGCGCGGCACCGTCTGCGTGGCCTTCATCGACGCCGTCTGCATCGGCATCGGCATCGACCTGCTCGGCGTGCCGCTGGCCATGCCGCTGGCCGTGATCATCTTCCTCGGCGCGTTCGTCCCACTGGTCGGCGCCCTGGTCACCGGTACCGTCGCCGTCCTGATCGCACTGGTCACCCAGGGGCCGTGGACGGCGCTGATGGTGCTGGTCGTGCTGATCGCGGTGATGCAGGTGGAGAGCCACATCCTCCAGCCGCTCATCCTCGGCCGGGCCGTCCGGGTCCACCCCCTCGGCGTGGTCCTCGGCGTCGCGGCCGGCGGCATCATCGGCGGCATCGGCGGCGCGGTGGTCGCCGTCCCGCTGATCGCCGTCACCAACACCGTGGTCGCCCACCTGCGCCGCCGCAACGAGGCCGGCCAGGCCGTCTTCACCGCCCTCGAAGCCGCCCGCGAAGCCGCCGAACGCACCGCGGCCGCCCAGCCGGCGGCAGCTCAACCCGCGACGGCTCAGCCGGCGGCGGCCGCGGACTAGGGGAGGAGCGCGGAGATCACCGGGCGGTGAGGAAGAGCCAGTCGGCCAGTTCGCTCAGCCACCCGAGGACCGCTCCCAGGCCGGCCAGGGCCACCGTCGCCCTGAGCCCCCAGCGCCGGGCCGGGGTTATCAGGACGACCAGCAGCACCAGAACGGCAGCGGCGGCCGGTCCGAGCATCGGCAGGTAGATCAGCCGGTCGCCCTGGGCCTGGGACCAGCCCTCGTTCATGGACCGGTACGAGTTCTGGATCACGGCGAGGAACAGCCACCCCAGGGCGAAGACGGCGGTCACGATCCATGAAGTCCAGGCCAGGGGCGCCCACAGGGAACTGGACGGGGTCAGGAGCGGCGGCTGCCGCAGGGCCGCCTCGGCGAGCGAGGGGCGGGGCGGCCGTGGAACCGGGTTACCGCCGGCCACCGCGCGGGGCCTCCCTCGTGATCCGGTCACCGTGGCCGGTGACGATCTCGCCGATGTTGTCGACCGAGGTGTGGTCCTCGCCGGGCTGGTCGTCCCAGTAGGACGAGTGCGCGGAGCCGTTGGGCGAGCCGTCCGCGACCGCGAAGCGCTGGGCGCCGAAATCGGCCCGCGCCGGATCCCTGGTGTACCAACCGGCCTGCGAGACGTAGTCCCATTGGGCGGCGCCGACGTAGGTGTGGTCGGCGCCGACCGAGAAGTCCGAGGCGTGGACCGCGTCCGTACCGGGGCTGCCGACCAGGATGATGTCGTCGGCGGCCAGCCCGGTGGGCCTCTTCGCGGCCATGCCGACCAGGACCGAGCCGAAGCTGTGCCCCTGCGCGGTGACATGGGCCGGTGGCCCCTGGTGGGTGACTCGTTGCCCTTCGAGGAACTTGCGGTAGGCGTCGACCCCCTTCTGGGCGCGGCTGAAGTCGAGGGTCTCCGGGGCGGTGAGCGGGGCGTCGTAGCCCAGCCAGGCGATCGACGCCGTCGACCGCGTCGGGTCGGCGCGCCTGGCGGCCTCGTACACGGCTTTGGCCCGGTTCGCGTCGCCGTCGCCGATGCGCTGGAGTTCGGTGCCCAGGCCGCCGACCAGTGAGGTGACGTTGTCGGCGGTGTCGGGGTTGCCGAACGACAGGATGCCGCGTCCCTGGCCCTGGTCGCTGATGCCGAGCAGGAACACCGGTGGATCCTGTCCCGCGGAGTTCAGCAGCCGCTCGCTGATCTTCCGGAAGCCTTCGAGCTTCTGCCAGCGGTGCCCGGTGGCCGGGGATCCGTCCCGTGCGTACTCCTCGATGTAGCGGTACAGCAGGATCCGATTGGCCTTGTCGCGGACGACGGCGGGGATCCCGTCGCGGTTGCCGACGAGGTCCGGGTGCTCCGCGATGATCCACTGCTGTCGGTCGGCGGGGAGGCTGTTCCACCAGGCGTTGACCTCGGTCGGCGGCGCGTCGGGGCGGGGAACGGCGCCGAACATCAGGTTGACCGGCGCCAGGGCCGGGTCGAGGCGGTCCTGGTCGGCTGCGGTCGGGTCGAGGCCGGTGCCCTCGTGGGCGCGGGTGGTGTAGTGCTGGAGCCGGGTGGCGAGGGCCTGGTCGACGGTGTCGGCCTCGGTGAGGGCGGTGGTGATGCGGGCGGCGAGGGCCTTGGCGGTGCGGTCGCGGGTCTTCTGGTAGTCGGGGTCGTGCTGGTCGGCGGAGGAGGCGGCCTCCCAGGCGACGGCGCCGTGTTCGTTGACCGACATGTCGGCGCTCTTCACGTCCTCCAGGGCCTTGCGCAGTGCCGACTGGGCGAGGACGAGGGCGTCGGCGCCGGCCCGGAGGACCTTGCCGATCTGTCCGATCTCGGTCTGGGCCGCCTTCAACTCGCCGGTGGTGAGCTGGAGGGAGGGGGTCGCCGCGTCGGCGGCGGGGCCGGTCCAGCCGGCGGCGGCGATGCGCTGGTCGACGCCGGTGCGCCAGTTCTCCAGGTGGTGTCCGAAGTCGCCGCGCAGTTTGTCGTACGCGTCGGCGGTGCCGTGGAGCAGGGTGAAGTCGGTGTCGCGTAGCGTCGCCAGGTCCATGCCGTCGGCCCCTTATCCGAAGTGCTGGACGAAGTTCTGCTGTTGCGCCGCTGTCGGGACGAAGCCGCCGGCGGTCCGGTGGTCGGTGCCCCCGTAGCGGCGGGCGGCCGTTTCGAGGTGCTGGCCGTGGCGGCTCATCGTGGCGTGGAGGTCGTTCAGGAGCTGGTGCCAGGCGCCGGTGCAGGCGTCGAGCGCGGTGCCGCACCGGAGTCCGCGCAGTCCGGCGACGGTCCGGTGGGACGAGTCGAGGACGGCCTTGGTCTGGTCCGGGATCGGGGCGGCCGTCTCACCGGCCTTGCCGGCGGCCTGGTGGAGCAGGTCGGTGTCGACCTGGAAGCCCGGGTGTTCGGACACTGCGGTTCCCCCTCGGACCGAATGTCGTGCACGGATCGCCTTGCACTGTAGCCGAGTTGGACCCCCCGGGGCCCCGGAAACGCCGACGGGCCCCTCCGGTTAGCGGAGGGGCCCGTCAGGTGGTGCGGGGTGCGTCAGGCGTTGACGGCGGCGAGGGCGGCCTCGGAGTCGAGGACGCCGGCCACGGCCTGCAGGACGGCGGCGATCTTCATCGAGGCCTGGATGACCTCGCGCTCGACGCCGGCCTTGCGCAGGACGGCCTCGTGCGAGTCGAGGCACTGGCCGCAGCCGTTGATGGCCGACACGGCGAAGCACCAGAGCTCGAAGTCGATCTTCTCGACGCCCGGGGTGCCGATGATGTTCATCCGCAGACCGGCCCGCATCGTGCTGTACTCCTTGTCGGAGAGCAGGTGCAGCGTCCGGTAGTAGACGTTGTTCATCCCCATGATCGCGGCCGCGCCCTTGGCGGCGGTGTACGCCTCCGGGGAGAGGTTGGCCTTGGCCTCGGGCTCCAGCTCGCGCAGCAGGCCGGGGCTGCGGGTGGCCATCGCGCAGGACAGCACGGTGCCCCAGAGCTGCTGGGCGGGGAGGTCGGAGTTGCCGATGACCGAGCCCAGGTTGAGCTTGAGGTCCTTGGCGTAGTCCGGGAGGGCGGCCTTCAGGTCGTCGAGGGCCATGGGTCAGCCCGCCAGCAGGGCCTGGGCGTCGAGGGTGTCCTCGCCCTTGGTCCAGTTGCACGGGCACAGCTCGTCGGTCTGCAGGGCGTCCAGCACCCGCAGGACCTCCTTGGGGTTACGGCCGACGGAGCCGGCGGTGACCATGACGAACTGGATCTCGTTGTTCGGGTCGACGATGAACACGGCGCGCTGGGCGGTGCCGTCCTCGCCCTCGACGCCGCAGGCGCGCATCAGGTCGTGCTTGATGTCGGCCAGCATCGGGAAGGGCAGGTCGCGCAGGTCCTTGTGGTCCTTGCGCCAGGCGTGGTGCACGAACTCGGAGTCGCCGGAGACGCCGAGGATCTGGGCGTCACGGTCGGCGAACTCGTCGTTCAGCTTGCCGAACGCGGCGATCTCGGTCGGGCAGACGAAGGTGAAGTCCATCGGCCAGAAGAAGACGATCTTCCACTTGCCCTCGTAGGTCTTGTGGTCGATGTCGGCGAAGGCGTTCGCGGCGTCCAGGTCGACGCAGGCCTTGAGGTCGAACTCGGGGAACTTGTCGCCGATCGTGAGCACGTTCGCTTCTCCAGAAGATGAGACTGCGGGGAGTTTTGTCCGGATTCCGGACACGACCCAGAATTCCACATCGTGGACTGATCAGGGAAATAGCTACACTGGATGTGTCTGATCGGAGATTGTTATCAGTACCGAACCGCCCACGTCCCGGCCCCGCCCCCGCAGGGGCGCCGCCGGCAAACCCGAGCCGACTGTGGGGAGCGCCACAGCGCGCAGTCCGCGCACCCCGACGGTCGCCCAGCTCAGGGCCTTCGTCGCGGTGGCCGAGCACCGGCACTTCCGGGAGGCCGCCGCCGCGACCGGGACCAGCCAGCCGGCGCTGTCCGGGGCGGTCGCGGCGCTGGAGGAGTCGCTGGGCGCCCAGCTCGTCGAGCGTACGACGCGCAAGGTGATCGTCACTCCCCTGGGGGAGCGTGTGCACGGGCACGCGCGCCGGGTGCTCGCCTCGCTGCAGGCCCTCACCGAGGAGGTCGAGGCCGCCCGCCGTCCGTTCACCGGACCGCTGCACCTCGGGGTGATCCCGACCGTCGCACCGTACCTGCTGCCCATCGTGCTGCGGCTGGTCCGCGACCGCTTCCCGGAGCTGGAGCTGCACGTCCACGAGGAGCGCACCCCCTCGCTGCTGGAGGGGCTGGCCGCCGGGCGGCTGGACGTCCTGCTGCTCGCTCTCCCGGCCGGCGGATCCTCGCCGACCCGGGACATCCCGCTGTTCGACGAGGACTTCGTGCTGGTCACCCCGCCCGAGCACCCGCTCGCCGGGCGGATCGACGTCCCGCGCGACGTGCTGCTCGACCTGGACGTGCTGCTGCTGGAGGAGGGCCACTGCCTGCGTGACCAGGCCCTCGACATCTGCCGCGAGGTCGGCGCCGACCCGGCCGGCTCCACCACCCGTGCGGCGGGCCTGTCCACCCTGGTCCAACTCGTCGCCGGGGGCCTCGGGGTGACGCTGCTGCCGGCCACCGCGCTGGACGTCGAGGCCGGGCGCACCGACCGGCTGGCCGCCGTCCGCTTCGCCGCCCCGGCGCCCGGCCGCCGGATCGGGCTGGCCACCCGGCCGGGTTCGGCCCGCAGTGCCGAGTACGAGCGCTTCGGTGCGGCGCTGCGCGAGGTGCTGGCCGAACTGCCGGTCCGGATCGTCGACGGGGGAGACGGGGGAGACGGGGGAGACGGGGGAGGGGAAGGGGCCTAGGCCGCCGGGGCGCCGAGGCAGAGCCCGACCGTGGTCGCCACCAGCAGGTCCAGTGCCGCCAGGGTCCCCGGGTCGGGCTGTCCGTCCGGGTGGCGCCGGATCAGCTGGCGGGCGGTCAGCCCGTCGAAGCCGGTGAGGAAGTGGGCGGCGATCCGGTCGGCGGGCAGTGCCAGGGTGAGTCCGTGGGCGGCGGCGAGGGCGGTGAGCATCTCGGTGGCGGTGCCCTCCATGGCGAGCTGCAGCCCGAGCATGATCTCCCGCACGTCCGGGTCGCGCATCGCCAGCGTCTCGAACTCGCTGAGCAGGACGCAGCGCCCCTCCTCGCCGGTGGCGGCGTCCCAGAGCGCGTGCACCAGGGTGCGGACCTGTTCGCCGAACGGGCCGTCACCGGCGGAGGCGGCGCGCACCTGGTCGATGAACTGGGCGGCCACCTCCTCGACGACGGCCCGGTAGAGGTCCTTCTTGGTGCCGAAGGTGTAGTGCACCGTCGCCTGGGCGACGCCCAGCTCGGCCGCGATCGCGCGGGTGCTGCCGGCCGCGACGCCCTCCCGGGTCATCAGGTCGATCGCGGCCCGGACCAGCTGGGGTCGGCGTTCGGAGGCGGGGACATGAGCCATCCAGCCAGGGTAGCGCCATGGTCGGACAACTGTGTCGATCGATTTTGTCGGCCAACTTTGTCACCCGACAAAGTTGGGTCTACCGTGGGAGGGGTTCGCTCAGGCACCCGCCTGTCCGCCGACCGCACCCGAGGGGTCAGACCTTTGGCCACGTACCTGTACCGATTGGGCCGCCACTGCTTCCGGAGGAGGCGCGCCGTCCTGGCCGTCTGGATCGCGCTGCTGATCGCCATCGGCGGGGCCGCGGGCGCCTTCGCGGGCAAGACCAGCGACGAGTTCAAGGTCCCGGGCACCGAGGCCCAGGCCACCCTGGACCGGATCAAGGGCACCTTCCCCGAGCAGGGTCACGGCTCGGCCCAGGTGGTCTTCGCGGCCGGGGCGTCCGGCGGCATGACCTCGCCCGAGGCGGGCAAGGCGGTCGGCGAGGCGGTCGCCCGGATCGCCCACGTCCCCGGCGTGGCCGCGGTGCCCGACCCGTACGCCACCGGAGCCGTCTCCCCGGACGGCAGGGTCGCGATCGCGCTGGTCTCCTTCGACCACAAGCTCGCCGATGTCACCGACCGGCAGCGCGACGCGGTCAAGGCCGCCGCCGAGCCGGCCCGCGCGGCCGGACTGGAGGTGGCCTTCGGCGGCGACGCGTACAACCGGTTCGCCCAGATCGAGGGCGGTTCCGAGGCGATCGGCCTGGTGGTGGCCGGCGTGGTGCTGGTGATCACCCTCGGCACCCTGGTCGCGGCCGGGCTGCCGCTGCTGACCGCGCTGGTCGGCGTCGCCGTCGCGATGGCCGGACTGCTGGCGCTGACCGGCTCGTTCGAGATCATCACCACCGCCCCGGTGCTCGCGCTGATGGTCGGCCTCGCGGTCGGCATCGACTACGCGCTGTTCATCCTGTTCCGCTACCGCCGTCACCTGGACGAGGGCCTGGAGCCGGAGGAGTCCGCCGCCCGGGCCACCGCCACCGCCGGCAGCGCCGTCGTCTTCGCCGGCCTGACCGTGGTCGTGGCGCTGGCCGGACTCGCCGTCGCCGGCGTCCCGTTCCTCACCGTGATGGGCCTGGCCGCCTCCGGCGCCGTCGTGGTGGCCGTCCTGGTCGCGATCACGCTGCTGCCCGCGGTGCTGGGCTTCACCGGCCGCGCGATCGACCGGTTGCCGATCTGGAAGCGGGCGCTGACCACCCACGGCAAAGTCACCCTCGGCGAGCGCTGGGCCCGCTTCGTGGTCCGCCGCCCACTGCCCGTGCTGCTGGTCGGCCTGGCCGGACTGGGTGCCCTCGCGGTTCCCGCCGCGAGCCTGAACCTCGGCTTGCCGGGCGGTGGTTCACAGGCCGTCGGGACGGACGCCCGCAAGGCGTACGACCTGGTCAGCGCAGGCTTCGGGGCGGGTTTCAACGCGCCGCTGGTGGTGGTCGTGGACGCCCACGGCACGCCGAAGCCTGAACAGGCGGTGCAGGAGGTGGCCGGCCGGCTGCAGGGCCTGAAGGGTGTGCAGACCCTGCTGCCGCCCAAGGTCGACCAGGCGAGCGGTACCGCCCTGGTGCCGGTCATCCCGAAGACCGGTCCGGACGACAAGGCCACCGAGACCCTGGTCAAGGAGATCCGCGACCAGCGCGACGGGCTCAGGGCCGCCACCGGCGCGAGCATCGCCGTCACCGGCACCACCGCCGCCAACATCGACGTCTCCACCAAGCTCGGCCAGGCCCTGCCGCCGTTCGTCGCGGTGATCGTCGGCATCGCCCTGGTGCTGCTCGCGCTGGCCTTCCGCTCGGTGCTGGTGCCGCTCAAGGCGGTGCTGGGCTTCCTGCTCAGCATCCTGGCCTCGCTCGGCGCGGTGGTCGCGGTCTACCAGTGGGGCTGGCTGGACGGCCTGATCGACGTGCCGAAGGTCGGCCCGGTGGTCAGCTTCGTGCCGATCCTGCTGATCGGCGTGCTGTTCGGGCTGGCGATGGACTACGAGCTGTTCCTGGTCTCCGGGATGAAGGAGCAGCACGTCCACGGCAAGGCACCGCGCGAGGCGGTCGTCGGCGGGGTGAAGGGCGGCGCCCGGGTGGTGACGGCGGCCGCGCTGATCATGATCTCGGTGTTCGGCGCCTTCGTCCTCGGACACGACCCGATCGTCCAGCCGATCGGCTTCGCCCTCGCGGTGGGCGTGCTGGTGGACGCCTTCGTGGTGCGGATGGCGCTGGTACCGGCCGCCATGGCGTTGTTCGGCAAGGCGGCCTGGTGGTTCCCGAAGCGGCTGGAGAAGGTCGTGCCGAAGGTCGACATGGAGGGCGAGCAGCTGATCGCCCGGCTGGAGGAGGAGCGGGCCAGGGAGCCCGTGGGAGTGTGACCGCGGTGCCCGTCGGAGTGTGACCGCGGTGCCCGGCGGGGTCCGCCCCGCCGGGCCCGCCGCTACTGCGGCAGCCGCTGCTCGAACCAGACCACCTTGCCGGTGCCCAGCCGGGTGGCGCCCCAGCGGTCCGCGCACCGGGCCACTATCTGCAGCCCGCGCCCGCGTTCGTCCTCCGGGCCGGTACGGCGCGGGCGCGGCAGCAGCGGGCTGTCGTCGCCGACCTCGCAGCGCAGCCGGGTGGTGCGCACCAGGCTCAGGGTGACCGGCCGGGTCGCGTGCTGGACGGCGTTGGTCACCAGTTCGCTGACCATCAGCTCGGTCGCCTCGCTCAGCCCGTCCAGCCCCCAGCGGCGCAGGGTGTGCGCCGCCAGCCGCCGGGCCCGGCCGGGCGTCTCGTTGCGCGGCTGCAGGTACCAGTGCGCGACGTCCCCGGCCGGGATGCCGTCGAAGCAGGCGCCCAGCAGGGCGATGTCGTCGCCGCGGTCCCCGGGCGGCAGGATCCGCAGCGCCTCCTGGCAGAGCTGCTCGGGAGACTGCCAGCGGGCGGCCGCGATCCGCGCGCGGAGCACCTCCAGGCCGTCGCTGAGCGGGCGGCTGCGGGTCTCCACCAGGCCGTCGGTGAACAGCAGCAGCGCCGAGCCGGGCGGTGCGGGCAGTTCGACCGAGTTGAAGTCCACCCCGCCGACCCCGATCGGCGCCCCGGAGTCCAGCTCCACCAACTCGGCCGTGCCGTCCGGGCGGACCAGCACGGGCGGGACGTGCCCGGCGTTGGCCAGCACCACCCGGTTGGCGATCGGGTCGTACACCGCGTACACGCAGGTGGCCAGGTGCTGTTCGCGGCCGAGCCGCTGGGCCTGTTCGTCCAGGTGGTAGAGCACCTCGTGCGGCGGCAGGTCGAGTGCGGCCAAGGTCTGGGCGCTGGTGCGGAGTTGGCCCATGATGGCGGCCGAGGTGAGCGAGTGGCCCATCACGTCGCCGACGATCAGGGCGACCCGGTTGCCGGGCAGCGGCACGGCGTCGTACCAGTCGCCGCCGACCTGCGCGCCGCGCTCACCGGGCAGGTAGCGCTGGGCGAGCCGGACCCCGTGCGACTGCGGCAGCCGCAACGGCAGCATGCTGCGCTGGAGTTCGTTGGCTATCTCCCACTCGCGGGCGTACCGCAGCGCGGTGTCCACGGCCAGCCCGGCCTGGGTCGCCAGGTGCGCGGCGGTCGCGGTGTCCGTCGCGTCGAAGGCCGGGCGGCCGGTGCGTTCAGGGGGTCGGCGGATCAGCACCAGCAGGCCGAGGACGGCCTTGCGGCCGCGCAGCGGCAGGGCCACCACCGAGGTGCCGGCGGCCAGCCGGGCCAGCCCGCGGGTGCCGTACAGCTCGCGCAGCAGCGCCTCGGTGCGCTCGGCGGCGGGTGTGCCGAGGACGGCCGACTCGGCGGGACGACGGCTCAGCAGGATGTGCGCCAGCGCGCCGCCGCGGGTGACCGGGGTGGCCGGGCCGGTGTCGGCGGTCGAGCGGGAGCCGAAGCGCGAGCGGTGCCGGTCGTCCGCGCCGCTCTTGCGGCCGCGGCGGCCGATCCGGGTGCCGGTGCTGTGGTGTATCCGCAGCTCCTCCGGGAAGCCGGGTTCGCGCTCGACGTTGGGCAGCGGATCGCGCAGGTGGACGACGGCCGCGTCGGCGAGCGTCGGCACCAGCACCCGACCGATGTTGCGCAGGGTCGCGGCCAGGTCGAGGGCGCTGTTGATCCGCCGGGTCGCCGCGTCGAGGTAGGCGAGGCGGTCCGCCACCCGTTCCGCCGCCCGTTCCGCCGCTCCTTCCGGCGACCTGGCGTGGTCCGGCCGGGAGGTCGGCGGCTTCGCCGGGGGGTGCGCCCTGATCGGGACCATGCTGCGCTGGCCCGGGACGGCGGGCGGCTGCTCCGCCTCGGTCTTGAGCTGGTCGCGCACGGCTGCCTGTCCTGGATTCGGTGTGGTCGGGAGGTGTGTGTGTCGATGGGCTGTGCTGGTCCTCTGGTCGGTCAGCCGACGCGTCGACAGCACAGGAACAGCTGTTCCTCCGGCGGCAGCGTGGTACTGGCCGGCGCGTACGGATGCCCCGAGCACTCCTCGACGGCGAAACCGGCCGCGACCAGAACCCGTTCCAGATCCTCCCTCAGATACCCACTGATCCGCAGCTCTCTGCCAAGGAACGGAAGCGGAACGTGATCCAGGTCCGCTTCGACCATACCGAGCACCAGCAGTCCGCCGGGCCGCAGCAGTTCGCGCAGCCGGCCGAGCACGGTCGGGATCTCGTCCTGCGGCAGCAGGATCAGTGAGAAGAACGCGGTGACGGCGGCGAAGGCGCCGCGGCCCGCCGGCCCCAGCCCGGGCGCGCCCCAGACCCGGTCGGCGCGCTCGGTGGCCAGATCGTAGAGGTCGATGCGGTGGAACTCGGCCGGGTACGGGCCCGCGGTCCGGTCCTGCCGGGCCAGCGTGAGCATCCCGTCGGAGAGGTCCATCCCGGTCACCCGCAGCCCGCCGGCGGTCAGCTGGCGGACGGTCGGCTCACCGGTGCCGCAGCCCACGTCCAGCACCCGGGCCCCGGGTTCGAGCTCGGCGAGCAGCTGCCGGCCGCACTCCAGCTGCCCGTCCTTGGCCGGGAACGCCTCGCCGTACCCGGCGCCGATGGTGTCGAAGGCGACCGCCTGCAGGGCCCGGGCCGCCCGGCGTCGTCGCACGTCGGGCCCGTCGTCGCCGGCGTCCTCGCCGACCGGGAACGCGTCGGATATCTGTCCGGTCGTCACGTTGAGAGGCACCCTTCCACCCGTGGCCTCCGGTCGGCTCCTCCGCAGCCTCCTGGGCCGCTGCCGGTGGCGGTACGTCACGCTCCCCGCATCACACTGACGGCCTGCACCCCGACACGTTGCCGGCAGACACTCGTGTGCGTACTGGCATCTGAGAATATGCGTGATCACTGCGCCATGGGGTCCCTTTCCGGCCAACTCGTCATGCTTGGGCCGATGTGGACCGGGTCCGCGGAAGCACGGGGGTGCGGGCCGGGTGGTGCGACCGGCCCCGCACGCCGGACGGCGCGCCGGGTCAGCGGCGCTGACCTGCGGTTTCGCCGATCCGCAGGCTGACAATCGGACGTTTATCGAACGTCAATCGGCGGGGTGCACAGTGGGATCCAGCGCCGGGGAAGCGTTGAGGGCGCTCCCGCAGCCGGGGGGCTGCGGGGGCGCCGACGCGCGGATCGGGGGAGGTGCTCCGTTGGGGAGCGGAGGCCTCACGGCGCGGGGGGAGAAGAGAAGGGCTCGGTGTGCTGTCGGGAGATGAGGTCCGCCACGGGGGAGGCCTCCGGCACACCGAGCCGCGTGAAGATCGCGTGCGCCTCCTGGAGACAGGCGAGGCCACGGGCCGGCTGGGCCAGGGCGAGCAACGCCTCGCCGAGGGCGGCGTTGGCCAGGCCCTGGCAGTAGGCGGAGTCCATCTTCTGCGCGATCGCCAAGGACGCGCCGGCCGCCTCGGCCGCCTCGGCGTGCTGCCCGGCGGTGAGTAGGGCGGAAGCCAGGCGGGCGAGGGTGTAGCCCTCCCAGAGCCGGTTCCGCTGGGACTCGTAGAGCTGATGCGCCTCCCGCAGGTGCGGGACGGCTTCGGCGCCGGTGAGCACCACGCCGAGCTGGTACAGCGTCTGCGCGAGCAGCGGACCGTTCTTGGACTCGCGCGCTGCGGATACACCGTCGCTGGCGGACTGGATCGCCGTCTCGGTCATGCCGAGCCAGTGCTGCACCCGGGCCATGTTGCCGACGATCCGTGCCTCGGCGGTCGGTGTGCGGACAGCCTGGCTGGTGGCCCGGGCCTGTTCGAGGAACCCCAGCGCCTCGGTCTTGCTGTTGCCGATGCCCAGGATCCAGCCCAGCGTGTTGGCCGTGGCCAGCAGCAGGACGGACGGCTCGTCCGGTGCCTGGTGGTCGAGGCTGCGACGCAGCGACTGCTCGGCACCCTGGAAGTCGCTGGTGACGGACTGGAGGGTGCCGAGGGCGAAGTAGGCTCGGGCGAGCACCCCCGAGTCGCCACGTCGTTCCGCGTCCTGGCTGATGGTCTCCAGGACCCGGCATCCCCGGGGGCCGCGGGTCGGGTCCGGGTCGATGCTGAACATCAGGTTCAGCAGATCGACTGCCGAGCGCTGCAGGGCGTCGGGACCGTTCGCCGCAGTCTCGACGGCGCTGAGGAGCAGGGCGCCCTCGGTCCGCAGCCAGTCCTGTGCGGACCGGCTGGTCGGCAGGTCGATCCCCGGCAGGGCGGGCGTCGTCAGCAGCTCCGGCAGTGTGTCGTCCGGTTCGATGGCCTGGGCCGCGTTGCGCATGGTCGGGATCAGCAGGTCGAACAGCCGCTGAATCGCCTGTTCCCGTTCCTCGGCGTCGCCGATCCGTTCGTTCTGCCGCTGGGCGTACAGGCGGAGCAGGTCGTGGTAGCGGTAGCGGCCCGGGGTGAAGCACTCCAGCATGTTCGCTTCGACCAGTGCCTCCGCGAGGTCCTCGGCGTCGTCTTCGTCCAGATCGAGCAGCGCGGCTGCCGCCTCCAGCGGGATGTCGGTGGAGTCGATCAACGAGAGAAGCCGAAAGGCCCGGGCCTCGGCCGCGGAGAGCTGTCCGTAGCCGAGCCCGATGGTCGTCTCCACGGCGAGGTTGCCCAGCTGGAGTTCGTCGAGACGGCGTCTCTGATCGGCTAACCGGCGGGCCAGGTCGGAGACGCTCCAGCGCGGGCGGCTGGCCAGACGGGCGGCCGCGATGCGGACGGCCAGCGGCAGGAAGCCGCACCCCTTGACCACGGCCATGGCGGCCTCCGGCTCGGCGGCGGCCCGCTCTTCCCCGACGATGGCCGAGAACAGCGACAGTGCCTCGGCCGGCGTCAGCTCCTCCACGTCGAACAGCTGCGCACCCGGAATGCCGGCCAGTCGGGACCGGCTGGTGGCGAGTACCGCGCAGCCGGAGACGCCTGGGATCAGCGGCTTGATCTGTTCGGCGTCCCGTGCGTTGTCCAGCAGGATGAGCATCTGTCGGCCGGCGAGCTGGGAGCGGTAGAGGGCCGCGCGCTGTTCGAGTGAGTCGGGACTCTCGGTGACGCCGAGTGAGTGGAGGAAGTCGCCCAGGACGACGACCGGGTCTGCCGGAGAGGTGCCGGCCCCGCGCAGGTCGACATACAGCTGACCGTCCGGGAACTCCGACCGGACGCGGTGGGCGACGTGGACGGCGAGGGTGGTCTTGCCGACGCCGCCGATCCCGGCCAGCGAGGTCACCACCACGGCCTGGCCGGTGGCGTTCTGCAGGATCGTCGAGAGATCGGCCACCAGGTTCGAGCGGCCGCTGAAGTCCGACACGTCGGCGGGGAGCTGGGCGGGCGCGGGGAACGCGGCGGGACCGTTCCGGCGGGCCGTCCCGGAGACGGTCACCTCCGAGAGGGCCAGCGCCGGGTCCCCCGCGAGGATGCGGGAGTGCATGGCGGACAGGCTGGCGCCCGGCTCGACCCCGAGTTCCTCGATGAGCAGCTTGCGGGTGTCGGTGTATACGCCCAGGGCCTCGGCCTGGCGACCGGACCGGTACAGCGCCAGCATGAGCAGTTCGCGCAGTCGTTCGCGCAGCGGGTGTTCGGCCGTCAGGATGTTGAGGTCGCCGATGATCTCGGCGTGGAGGCCGATGTCGAGGGCGACGGCGCAGGTCTCCTCGGCCGCGGCCACCTGGCGTTCGGCCAGCCGCAGCCGTTGGGCGTCGGCGTAGGGCCCGGGGATTCCGGTGAGCGGACGGCCGCTGAACAGCTGCAGGGCCTGGGTGAGGAGCCGGTGCGCCTCGTGCTGGTCTCCCGAGGCCCGGGCGGCCGCGGCGTCGGCGGACAGCTTCTCGAAGACCGTCAGGTCCAGGGCGTCGTTCGGGATCCGCAGCGCATAACCGTCTGCGATGGAGACCAGCACCTCGGAGGGCCTGCGGATCTCCCGGCGGGGTTCGATGACGGAGCGCAGTCGGGAGACGTACGTGCGGAGGGCTGCCACGGCTTGGGTCGGCGGTCGGTCGCCCCACAGGGCGTCGACGAGGTCCTGGGTGGTGACCGGACGGCCGGTCTGCAACAGGAGGGTGGTCAGGACGGCTTGCTGCTGGGGGGACCCGAGGGAAAGAGGCCTGCCGTCGAGCCATGCCTGGACCGGACCGAGGACTTGGAAGCGCAGCGCAGGGGCCTGCGGTGTCTCCCTCAACTCCATGAAGTCCCCCGATAGCCTGTGGTGTTGATCTCGTGAGAGGGCGCTCGGCGGTCCGCCGCGGTGCTTCAGCTTAGGCGGACGCCCGACTCCGCCGGACGGCCCCGCAAGCCCCACGATGTTTATCGGACATTTAATCAACCCTACGATACTGTCCCCGCGCCCGCGCCAAGCAGGTCGGGCTGAAGGCAATTGATGACCGAAAGGCGGCCGCCCAATGGCCAACGACCAGAGCGAGACCCCGGTGCCGTCGACGCCCGAGGGCGAGGCGCGGACTTCGGCTGCCGCTGTGGAGGCCGGCCAGGCTGTCCAGGGCGCGGTGGCCGCGACCTCGCACCCGACCGAGTACTCCGAGCCGAGTGCGGACCGGAAGGACGCCTTCGGGAACGAGGTCTTCGGTGACGAGGCCGAGCACGTGGTCGAGCCCGTCAAGCCGGCCGGCGACGAGCCGGGCAAGACCTATGAGCCCGAGAACGTCGTCTCCGGCTGCCCGTAAAGAGGTCGGCCGAGTGCCCCCGCGTCCCTCCGGGCGCGGGGGCGCTGTTGGTTATGTGCGCGCCAATTCGTTTGCGGGGCCATTGCGGTGCCCGATTACCGTCCGCGGTGCACGCTTCGTGACCGGCCTCGTCCGTAACGTGCCCGACGGCAGGCGAGGGGCGTTCCGGAATTCTGGATTCACCAGGGGATTACGGGCGCCAAATGTTGCGGTTTGCCTGGATTTTGCCGAAATTACGGAGCCGGCCTCATTCAGTCGACTCGCGGGGCTCGGGGGCGGGTGAGACGTGGTGGGGTTCGGCGGTCCATTCGCGGCCGCCGTGCTCGGGGCGCAGGTAGTGCTCGCCGCCGATGGTGTCCATGTAGATGCCGGTGCGTCCGGTCCTCCGGTCGAGGACGAGTTCACCCACGTGCGGCCGGTAGGCCGGGGCGTTGCGCTGTCGGGTGCTCACCGCACTGCTCCTTCGCTCTGTCAGCGACTGGCAGACATCTCTAGAGAAGCTAATATCTCTAGAGATGTCAACGGTCGTATCTCCTTATCAGCGGCCGCGGGCGCGCCTACGATTCATCCGAGGGAGAGGGAGCGGCGATGACCGGCAGCAGTGGCGACAAGCAGCCCAAGTACCAGCGGATCGCCGACTCCCTGAAGGCGGCCATCGACGCGGGCCGCTACCGCGCGGGCGACCGGCTGCCCGGCGAGAACGACCTGATGGACGAGTACGGCGTGGCCCGGATGACCGCCCGCCAGGCGCTCGGCGTGCTGCAGAGCGAGGGCATCGTGGAGGCCCGCAAGGGCTCGGGGGTGTTCGTCCGGGACTTCCGGCCGCTGCGCCGGCGCGGCATCCAGCGGCTGGCGCAGGGCCAGTGGGGCTCCGGCCGGTCGATATGGTCCGCGGACATCGACAACCGCAGCCTGGTGGTCGACCAGGTGTCGGTCACCGAGCAGGGCGCGCCCGAGCACGTGGCCCGGGTGCTCGGAGTGGAGCCGGGCGTCCCGATGTGCGTGCGGCACCGCCGCTTCGTCCTGGACGGCAAGCCGGTGCTGCTCTCCACCTCCTACCTGCCGGCCGTCCTGGTCGCCGGCACCGCGATCACCCGCGAGGACACCGGCCCCGGCGGCACCTACGCCCGGCTGGCCGAGATCGGCGCCAAGCCCGTGCACTTCCGCGAGGAGGTCCGCTCCCGGATGCCCGGCGGTGAGGAGGCGGCCCGCCTCGAACTCTCCGCCGGCACCCCGGTCATCCTGATCTGCCGCACCGCCTTCGCCGACGAGGGCCAGGTCGTCGAGCTCAACGAGATGATCCTGGACGCCGCCTCCTACGTCCTGGAGTACGACTTCGACGCGTAGGGCGGGCAGGAGGGGCCGGCCGGGTCCCGGGCTGCCGGTAGTGGTAGCGGGCCCTGAGGATCCTCACCTCCTTCTCGTCGGCCCGGTGCACCCGCCGGTGTTCGTCGTCGATCCGGCGGGACCAGTGGCCGGCGAGGTCACCCCGAGAAAACCGCCCCGGGCGCGGCGGGCGCGACCGGGGCGGTGGGACGGACGGGGCGGGGGCGGTCACTCCTTGGAGCGCACCCGCAGGTTGGTGATCAGCGGGCCCTCGGTGGTCTCGCGGAAGAAGTCGTTGCCCTTGTCGTCGACGACGATGAAGGCCGGGAAGTCCTCGACCTCGATGCGCCAGACGGCCTCCATGCCGAGCTCGGCGTACTCCAGCACCTCGACCTTCTTGATGCAGTCCTGGGCGAGGCGGGCGGCCGGGCCGCCGATGGAGCCGAGGTAGAAGCCGCCGTGGGCGGCGCAGGCGTCGGTGACCTGCTTGCTGCGGTTGCCCTTGGCGAGCATGACCATGGAGCCGCCGGCCGCCTGGAACTGGTCGACGTAGGAGTCCATCCGGCCGGCCGTGGTGGGGCCGAAGGAGCCGGAGGCGTAGCCCTCGGGGGTCTTGGCCGGGCCGGCGTAGTAGACCGGGTGGTCCTGGAGGTACTTGGGCATGCCCTCGCCGGCGTCCAGGCGCTCCTTGATCTTGGCGTGGGCGATGTCGCGGGCGACGACGAGCGTGCCGGTGAGCGAGAGCCGGGTCTTGACCGGGTACTTCGACAGCTCGGCGCGGATCGCGGACATCGGCTGGTCGAGGTCGATGCGCACCACGTCGTCGTCGAGGTGTTCGTCGGTGGTGTCCGGCAGGTACTTCGCCGGGTCGGTCTCCAGTTGCTCCAGGAACACGCCCTCGGCGGTGATCTTGCCGAGCGCCTGGCGGTCGGCGGAGCAGGAGACGGCCATCGCGACCGGCAGCGAGGCGCCGTGGCGCGGCAGTCGGACCACGCGGACGTCGTGGCAGAAGTACTTGCCGCCGAACTGGGCGCCGATGCCGATCTTCTGGGTCAGCTCGGTGACCTTGGCCTCCAGCTCCAGGTCGCGGAAACCGTGGCCGGTCTTGGCGTCGCCGGAGGTCGGCAGGTTGTCCAGGTAGTGCGCCGAGGCGTACTTGGCGGTCTTGAGCGCGAACTCGGCGCTGGTGCCGCCGATCACGATCGCCAGGTGGTACGGCGGGCAGGCGGCGGTGCCGAGGGAGCGGATCTTCTGCTCCAGGAACGAGAGCATGCTGGCCTCGTTCAGGATGGCCTTGGTCTCCTGGTACAGGTACGACTTGTTGGCCGAGCCGCCGCCCTTGGCCATGAAGAGGAACTTGTACGCGTCGCCGTCGGTGGCGTACAGCTCGATCTGGGCCGGCAGGTTGTTGCCGGTGTTCTTCTCGTCCCACATGGTCACCGGGGCCATCTGGGAGTAGCGCAGGTTGAGCTTGGTGTACGCGTCGAACACGCCGCGGGCGATGGCGGATTCGTCCGCGCCGGAGGTGAGCACGTTCTGGCCGCGCTTGCCCATGACGATCGCGGTGCCGGTGTCCTGGCACATCGGGAGGATGCCGCCGGCCGAGATGTTGACGTTCTTCAGCAGGTCGAGCGCGACGAAGCGGTCGTTGGGGCTGGCCTCCGGGTCGTCCAGGATGCGGCGCAGCTGGGCGAGGTGCGCGGGGCGCAGGTAGTGGGAGATGTCGTGCATCGCCTCGGCGGTGAGCAGGCGCAGCGCCTCGGGCTCGACCTGGAGGAAGGTGCGGCCGCCGGCCTCGAAGGTGGAGACACCCTCGGAGGTGAGCTTGCGGTACGGGGTCGGGTCAGCGCCCAGGGGGAGCAGGTCGCTGTACTCGAAGTCTGGCGTGGGAGCCATCGGGGCGGTCCTTAGGGGTCCAGTGGTCCGGCTGCGTCGGCGAAGCACCATCCAGGGTAGGACCCGGCCGCCGGACGCATGCGGACAGGTCAGCCTTGCGTGACCGGGCTCACTCGGGCAGCAGTGCGAGCGACTAGGCTTGGGCCGTGGACAACTCGCCGTCGCAGGACGACCCGGGGCAGCCGACGGTGCCGGCGCCCGTTCCCCCGACCAAGTCCGAACCGAAGCCCCAGGCCGAACCGAAGTCCCAGCCCGAACCGACGCCCCAGGCCGAACCGACGCCCCAGGCCGAACTGAGGCCCCAGCCCAGGCCCGAGGCGAACGCCCCGGTGGCCCAGACGGAGATGCGGGTCTCGGACGCCGACCGCGAGCGGACCGCGGAGCTGCTGCGGGACGCCTACGCCGAGGGCCGGTTGGACGCGGACGAGCACGCCGAGCGGATCGAGGCCGCGTACGCCGCCAAGACCTTCGGGGACCTGGTCCCACTGACCAGGGACCTTCCGGCCCACCGGTCGGTGTCCTTCGACAAGCCGCCGCTGGACGCCTCGGCGCCGGCCCCCGCGCCCGCCCGGCCGCTGGCGCCGGCGCGGCACGAGGCCCCGTCGGTGGTGGCGATCTTCGGCGGTGCCTCCCGCAAGGGCCGCTGGCGGGTGGGCTCGCACCTGACGGCCTTCACCGCGTTCGGCGGGGTGGAGATCGACCTCACCGACGCCGTCTTCGAGTCCCCCGAGGTGGAGATCACCGTGACGGCGGTTTTCGGCGGGGTCGACATCCGGGTGCCGGAGAACGTGACCCTGCTCGGTTCCGGGGTGGGCATCTTCGGCGGCTTCGACGTCCGGGAGCAGACCGCGGCGGACCCGTACGCTCCGGTCGTGCGGGTCAAGGGCCTTGCCCTGTTCGGCGGTTGCGAGGCCAAGCCGCGCCGGGGCAAGAAGCTCAAGGAGTGGGTCCGCAAGCAACTCGGTACGGAATAGCCCGAATTGACCTGTCGAGTGCCCGGCCGGGAATCAACTCCCGGCCGGGCACCCGGCGTTGTGTCCGGTGCACTCCGTAGTCGATTGCGTGCAGTGTGCATGAATCGCGGCTGGGCGGGGTAGTTCCTTCCGCACATCGCTTCTTGTACGGCTGTGCACCGGAGGCGGCCCAGCGGCCGCCCCGGGCGTTGGACAGCGGGGGTTCGCAGCCGGCAGGGGAGCGAGGTTCCCCGTGTCCGAGAGCCTCGTCAGGAGTACGGCCGTGCTGCATCCGATCGAGTCCCGCACCACCTCGCCAGTCGCCGCCGCCCAGTTGCTGGAGCGCCGGCCGGCCGTCCGCCCGCAGCCGCAACCCCCGGGCGGCGGCCAGGGCACGGCCGCGGGCGAGGACAATCCGTGGCACACCGGTGCGGCCTGTCGTCGGGACGAGGTAGGGCTGTTCTTCGCACCCTCGAAGGAACCGACGGCGGCCCGGCTGTCGCGCGAGGAGCAGGCCAAGCAGGTGTGCGCCCGCTGCCCGGTGCTGCTGGAGTGCCGTGAGCACGCGCTGGCCCAGCCGGAGCCGTACGGGGTCTGGGGCGGGCTGACGGCGGCCGAGCGGCGGGTGGTGCTGGCCCGGCGGCGGCGCCGGGACGCCGAGCTGCGCGAGGCGGCCCGGGTGGCCACGACCGGGCGCCGGATAGCCGGTTGACGCCGGGCCGAAGACCGGCCCGGTACGGCGGCCGCCCCGACGACGGCCTCGGCGGGACCGCGCCCGCCACCCGGACCGCGCCCGCCACCCGAATCGCGCCCGGCATCGAGCTCGCGCCCGCCCGCCACGGCGGCCGGAGACGCAACGCGGCCCCGGCGGAGGGGGATTCCGCCGGGGCCGCGCCGCGCGGTGTCCGGGTCAGTTGGCCCGGTCGAAGTCGATCGCGCTGTACGCCCGCAGCTTCGACAGCTTGTGGACGGAGTTGATCTCGCGGATCGTGCCGCTCTTGGAGCGCATCACCAGCGAGCTGGTGGTGGCGGTCTCCGAGCGGTAGTGGACGCCGCGAAGCAACTCGCCGTCGGTGATGCCGGTGGCGACGAAGAACACGTTCTCGCCGCTGACCAGGTCGTTGGTGGTGAGCACCCGGTCCAGGTCGTGCCCGGCGTCGAGGGCCTTCTGCCGCTCGGCCTCGTCCTTGGGCCACAGCCGGCCCTGGATGACACCGCCCATGCACTTCATCGCGCAGGCCGCGATGATGCCCTCGGGGGTGCCGCCGACGCCCATCAGCAGGTCGATGCCGGTGCCCTCGCGAGCGGCCATGATGGCGCCGGCCACGTCGCCGTCGGAGATGAACTTGATCCGGGCGCCCGCCTCGCGGATCTGCCGGACCAGGTCGTCGTGGCGCGGGCGGTCGAGCACGACCACCGTGACGTCCTCGACGGCGCTGCCCTTGGCCTTGGCGACCCGGCGGATGTTGACGGCCGGCGGGGCGGTGATGTCGACGAAGTCGGCGGCTTCCGGACCGGCCACCAGCTTGTCCATGTAGAACACGGCGCTGGGGTCGAACATGGTGCCGCGGTCGGCGACGGCCAGCACGGCCACCGCGTTGTTCATGCCCTTGGCGGTCAGCGTGGTGCCGTCCACCGGGTCGACCGCGACGTCGCACTCGGCGCCGGTGCCGTCGCCGACCCGCTCGCCGTTGTAGAGCATCGGGGCTTCGTCCTTCTCGCCCTCGCCGATGACGACCACGCCGTTCATCGAGACGGTCGAGACGAGGGTGCGCATCGCCTTGACGGCGGCACCGTCGGCTCCGTTCTTGTCTCCCCGGCCGACCCACCGGCCGGCGGCCATCGCCGCTGCCTCGGTGACCCGGACGAGCTCGAGCGCGAGGTTCCGGTCCGGAGCCTCGGGCGCGACCTCCAGGGCACTGGGAAGGTGGTGCGGGTACTGCGTGGTCATCGTCGTTACCTCTCTGTACGCGACGGCCAGTGAGCGCCCGACTACTGCCAGGTCGAACGCCGTGGTGAGGGTAGTGCGATCGTATCTGCCCACGAGATGACTGTCTGTGGCGCGGGTCGCCACCCCGGAGCGGAAACCACCGGTTCGTCCCGCTTCACCCGTACGTGCACACCCCGGGTGGACCCGGTGGAATGTGGATGAGTCACCATGAGGGGGTGGCTGCAGAGAGCAAGGGCATGAGGGGTCGGCAGACCGTACGGGACATGGTCCTGTCGATGCTGGCGGTCGGTTTCGTCGTCTGGATCGGTTACCTGTTCCTCCCGCACGACGCGAACAGCGACCCGGTGCACGTGGTCGAGTACAAGGTGGCGGCGGCCTCGGCGAAGCGGGCCGCGCCGTACCCGCTGCTGTCCCCGGACGGGCTGTCCGACAAGTGGCGGGCCACCTCGGTCAGCTACACGCCGGCCGGCATCAACAACGGCAAGGGCAATGCCTGGCACCTGGGTTTCGTGACCCCCTCCGGCCAGTACGCGGCGGTCGAGCAGGCCGACGTCCCGCGCGAGAAGCTGCTCGCCGACAAGGTCGCCGGCGCCCAGCCGGACGGCACCTCGGACGCCGCCGGGCACAGTTGGGACCGGGTGCAGGGCGAGAAGGCCCGCGCGCTGGCGGTCCAGACCGGTTCGGCGACCACCCTGATCACCGGCACCGCCTCCTACGAGGAGCTGGCCGAGCTGGCCCGGGCGCTCAAGTAGCGGCCGGCCGCCCCGCGAACGCGGACGGGCCCGCACCGGACGAACCGGTGCGGGCCCTTCGCCGTGTCGCCGCGGATCAGACCGTGGTGACGACCTCGTCGTAGGCCAGGCGCGGGGAGCGCGGGAACCAGGCGTCATCGCCCGGCTTGCCGATGTTGACCACGGCCAGCACCGAGTGCTCGCCGTCGCCGAAGAACTCCTTGTTGATGCCCTCGCCGTCGAAGCCGGTCATCGGGCCGGCGGCCAGGCCGGCGGCGCGCACGCCGATGATGAAGTAGGCGGCCTGCAGGGCGCCGTTCAGCTTGGCGGACTGCTCACGGACCGCGCGCTCCGAGAAGAACACGTCCTTGGCCTGCGGGAAGTGCGGGAACTGGGTCGGCAGCTCCTCGTGGAACTCGTTGTCCGCGGCCAGGATGGCGACCAGCGGGGCGGCGGCGGTCTTGGCCTTGTTGCCGTCCGACAGGTGCTGGACGAGGCGCTCGCGGCCCTCGGCCGAGCGGACCAGGACGACGCGCAGCGGCTGCTGGTTGAAGGCGGTCGGGCCGTACTTGACCAGGTCGTAGATGGCCTGGACCTGCTCCTCGGTGACCGGCTCGTCGGTGAAGGTGTTCGCGGTGCGGGCCTCGCGGAACAGCAGGTCCTGAGCGGCGGCGTCGAGTACCAGGGCGTCGGTGGTCATGCTTCTGCACCTCATGCGGGAGGGGGTTCGTCGGAGTGACCGGCGCGGCCGATCAATTCCTCCAACATAGGTGAAGATTCAACGATTCCCCAAGTGATTGTGACCTGCCCCACACCCACCGGGTGCTGCCCGGGAGGATCACTCACCGCCCGGGGCCCCGCCCTCCTCGGCGGCCAACGCGGCGTCCAGCCGGGCCCGGGCACCGTCCAGCCAGCGCTGGCAGACCTTCGCCAGCTGCTCGCCGCGCTCCCACAGCGCCAGCGACTCCTCCAAGGAGGTGCCGCCGTTCTCCAGCTGCCGGACCACGTCCAGCAGCGCGTCCCGGGCGTGCTCGTAGCCCAGCGCGTCGTCCGGGGTCGGTGCCGCCGCGTCCTGCCGCTGCTCCTGCTGCTCTGCCATGCGTGCCAGCGTAGGGGCTGGCGCCGACAGGGGCGGCTCCCACGGGCCGAAACCCGGGTCCGGCGAGCACTCGATCACGCCCTCCCGGCCGCGCTCCCACCAGCCGTCACCGGTCCTGGCCGGCCACGGCCAGTCCCCGGCTAGTCCCGTTGCTCCGGCGCCACCGTGACGTCGAGGCCGCCGCCCGACACCCGGGCGTGCAGCCCCTCCCCGGCCGTGACCTGCGCCGGATCCGTCACCACCGAGCCGTCGGCCCGCTGCAGCACCGCGTAGCCGCGCTCCAGGGTGGCCGAGGGGGAGAGCGCGACCACCCGGGCCAGGGTGTGCCCGAGGTCGCTCTGGGCGTGGTCCAGCCGGTGCCGCAGGGTGCGCCGGGCCCGCTCCAGCAGGCCAGCCACCTCCTGGCCGCGGCCGTCCAGCATCCGGTGCGGGGCGGCCAGCACCGGGCGGCTGCGCAGCCCGTCCAGCCCGTGCAGCTCGCGCTCGACCCGGGACCGCACGTGTCGGCGGGCCCGGTCGCGCAGCTGGCGGACCTTGGCCAGCTCCTCGCCGACGTCCGGAACCACCCGTTTGGCGGCATCGGTCGGTGTGGAGGCGCGCAGGTCGGCGACGAAGTCCAGCAGCGGCTGGTCCGGCTCGTGTCCGATCGCGCTGACCACCGGCGTACGGGCGGCCGCGACCAGCCTCACCAGCCCCTCGTCCGAGAACGGCAGTAGGTCCTCCACGCTGCCGCCGCCGCGGGCCACGATGATCACGTCCACCTCGGGGTGCTCGTCCAGCTCCCGGACGGCCGCGCTCACCCGCTCCACCGCGCTGACCCCCTGCACCGGGACGTTGCGCACCTCGAAGCGCACGGCAGGCCAGCGCCGCCGGGCGTTCTCCAGTACGTCCCGCTCGGCCGCCGAGCCCCTCCCGGTGACCAGCCCGACGCACTGCGGCAGGAACGGCAGCCGCTGCTTGCGCGCCTCCGCGAACAGTCCCTCCCCGGCCAGCCGCCGCTTCAGCTGCTCCAGCCGGGCGAGCAGCTCGCCCAGGCCCACCGGCCGGATCTCCGAGGCCCGCAGCGACAGCTGCCCGCGCGCCGCGTACCACTCCGGCTTGGCGTGCACGACGACCCGCGAGCCCTCCTGCACCACGTCCGCGACCTGGTCGAACACCGAGCGGAAGCAGGTCACCGTGAGCGATACGTCGGCCTGCGGGTCGCGCAGGGTCAGGAACACCACGCCCGCCCCGGGGCGGCGGCTGAGCTGGGTGATCTGCCCCTCGACCCACACCGCGCCGAGCCGGTCGATCCAGCCGCCGATCAGCGCGGAGACCTTGCCGACCGGGAGCGGGGCTTCGGGGGAGCTGGAGTTGGCCATGCGTACGAGGCTAGCGGCGCCCGCCGACACCGTCCGCCGTGGCGCCCTGCACGCCGAGCACCACCAGGCCGACCGCCAGCCAGACCAGCCCGACCAGCTGCGCGGTGGTGGAGGCCTCGTAGACCACCGCGCCGATCACCGCGATCCCCAGCAGCGGGACGACCAGGTGCCGCAGCCGGTCCCGCGAGCCGTGCCGGACGGTGTACCAGCCGACCACCGAGGCGTGCAGCAGCGCGAACGCGGTCAGCGCGCCGACGTTCACCACCGAGGTCAGCTGGTCCAGCCCGTCGTCCCGCTCGGCCGCCCAGACCGCCGCCGCCATGGTGACCACGGCGGCCGCCAGCAGCGCCCGGCGCGGCACCGCGCTGTCCGGGTCGACCGAGCCGAGCAGCCGCGGCAGCCGCCCTTCCCGGCCCATCGCGAAGACCAGCCGGCCGGCCGCCGCCTGCCCGGCGAGCGCCGCGAAGGCCGCGCCGATCGCCTTGCTGGCCGCCACCAGCACGTGCAGCCAGTGGCCGACGCCGCCCTCCACCGTGTCGTAGAAGGCCGAGCCCTGCGCGGCCGGGTCGGCGGCCAGCTGCTGCGGGGTGGTCGGCTCCAGCACCGCCGCCAGGTAGGTCTGGACGACGAACAGCACCCCGGCGAGCGCCAGGCACCACAGCACCGCTCGGGCCACCGCCGCCGAGGCGCCGACCGCCTCCTCGACGAAGGTCGCGATCGCGTCGAAGCCCAGGTAGGAGAGGACCGCGACGGACACCGCGGAGAGCACCGCGGTCGGCGAGAAGTCCCCGACGGCGGTGAACGGGGTGTCCCAGCTGCGCCGCGCGCCGTCCCGCGCCAGCACCACCACGGCCGCGACCACGAACACCACCAGCACCGCGATCTCCAGCGCGAGCACGGCGAAGCCGACCGCGGCCGCCGTCCGCACCCCGATCAGGTTGAGCGCCGTGGTCACCACCACGGCGACCGCCGTCCACACCCAGCGGGAGACCTCCGGCACCAGCGAGTGCAGCGCGATCCCGGAGAACAGGTAGGCCACCGCGGGGATCAGCAGGTAGTCCAGCATCGCCATCCACCCGGCGACGAACCCCGGCCCCTCGCCCAGCCCGGCCCGCGCGTAGGCGAACACCGAGCCGGTCTGCGGCACCGCGCGCACCATCTGGGCGTACGAGAAGGCGGTGAAGCCCATCGCGACGGTCGCCGCCAGGTAGACGGTGGCGACGGCGCCGTGGCTCTTGGCGTCCAGCACGCCGAACACGCCGACCGGGGCCATCGGGGCGATGAACAGCAGTCCGTAGACCATCAGATCGCGGACGCCCAGGGTGCGGCGCAGGCCGCTCGGCGTCGGCTGCTCGCTCACAGCGCTCATGGAGACCAGATTTGATCACTTTCCAACCCTTTGCGACCGGAAAGCGCCCACCGTCGGCGCGGCTCCCCGTCCCGGGCGGCGGGCCTCCCGACCGCCCGTACGATGGACCCATGTCCAACACCGCGCAGCGCCGTGTCCTGCTCGCCGCCCCCCGGGGCTACTGCGCGGGTGTCGACCGCGCCGTGATCGCCGTGGAAAAGGCCCTGGAGCAGTACGGGGCGCCCATCTACGTCCGCAAGCAGATCGTCCACAACAAGTACGTGGTGCAGACCCTGGAGAAGAAGGGCGCGATCTTCGTCGACGAGACGGAGGAGGTGCCCGAGGGCTCGATCGTGGTGTTCTCCGCCCACGGCGTCGCCCCGGCCGTCCACGACGAGGCGCGGGCCGGCAAGCTCGCCACCATCGACGCGACCTGCCCGCTGGTCACCAAGGTGCACAAGGAGGCCGTGCGCTTCGCCGACGAGGGCTACGACATCCTGCTGGTGGGCCACGAGGGCCACGAGGAGGTCATCGGCACCATGGGCGAGGCCCCGGACCGGATCCACCTGGTGGACGGTGCCGAGGACGTCGCCAACGTCCAGGTGCGGGACGAGTCCAGGATCGTCTGGCTGTCCCAGACCACGCTGTCGGTGGACGAGACCATGGCCACCGTCGGCGAGCTGAAGAAGCGCTTCCCGGCGCTGGTCAGCCCGCCCAGCGACGACATCTGCTACGCGACCCAGAACCGTCAGGTCGCGGTCAAGCAGCTGGCCCCGGAGACCGACCTGCTGATCGTGGTCGGCTCCAAGAACTCCTCCAACTCGGTCCGGCTGGTCGAGGTCGGCCTGGAGTACGGCGCCAAGGCGGCCCACCTGGTCGACTTCGCCGAGGAGATCCAGGAGTCCTGGCTGGAGGGCGTCACCACGGTCGGCCTGACCAGCGGCGCCTCGGTGCCGGAGATCCTGGTCGACGGCGTGCTGGAGTTCCTGGCCGCGCGCGGTTACGAGACGGTCGAGACGGTCAAGACCGCCGAGGAGCACCTGATCTTCTCGCTGCCCAAGGAGCTGCGCCGCGACCTGCGCTCCGAGGCGGCGGGCAAGCTGTAACGCGTTTCGGCCGAACACGTCGGACCCGGTGCCCGGTGCGGGCGCCGGGTCCTTCGCCGTCCAGGGCCGGGGGTGCTCTTTGCTGTGCACCCCCGCCCGGGCTCTCGTAACTTTGTGCACAGGCTGTGGACGAGCCGGTCCGCGGCCGGACGGCGGAGGGTGGAGCGATGACGGCGGTATTCGGCGTGGACATCGGCGGTTCGGGCATCAAGGGCGCCCCGGTCGACCTCGCCCGGGGCGTGCTCGCCCAGGAGCGGCACAAGGTGCTCACCCCCCAGCCGTCCGAGCCGGAGGCCGTGGTCGCCGCCGTCCGCGAGGTGGTCCGGCACTTCGACCACCAGGGCCCGGTCGGGCTGACCTTCCCCGGTGTGGTGGTCGGCGGCCGCACCCGGACCGCGGCCAACGTGGACAAGGGCTGGATCGGTCTGGACGCCGAGGCGCTGTTCCGCGACGCGCTGGACCTGCCCGCGACCGTCCTCAACGACGCGGACGCGGCCGGCCTCGCCGAGACCGCGCACGGCGCCGGGCGGGGCGAGCGGGGCGTGGTCCTGGTGCTCACCTTCGGCACCGGCATCGGCAGTGCGCTCTTCGTCGACGGCGCGCTGGTGCCCAACACCGAGCTGGGCCACCTGGAGCTGCGCGGCAAGGACGCCGAGCGCCGGGCCTCCTCGGCCGCCAAGGAGCGGCACGACCTGAGCTGGGAGCAGTGGGCCGGGCGGGTCGACGAGTACCTGGACCTGGTGGAGATGCTGTTCTCGCCGCAGCTGATCGTGATCGGCGGCGGGGTGAGCCGCAAGCACGAGAAGTTCCTGCCGCTGCTGAAGGACCGCGGGGCGCGGGTGGTGCCGGCGGAGCTGCGCAACGACGCGGGCATCGTCGGGGCGGCCATGGCGGCGGCCCGGGCGGCGGGCTGACACCCGCGCGCCGGGCCGTCAGCGGGAGCGGTGGAACCGGCGCTGGGCGACGAAGCGGGCCAGCACGATCAGCGCGGCCAGCCCGGTGCCGGAGAACAGCCAGCCGGCCCGCAGCGCCAGCCCGGTCGCCAGCGCCACCACCTGGGCGGTGACGCCCTCGGAGGTGACCGGGGCGAGCAGCAGCAGGCCGAGCGCGAAGGCGATCGGCCCGCTGATCGGGGCGGCCAGCAGGTCGGCGTAGCGGACCCGGACGGCCAGCTGGAAGCAGACCATCAGGTAGCCGAGGCCGAACAGCCAGCCGAGGTCGTCGAAGAGCACCCGGTCCAGGCCGGCCACCGCGAGCGTGGCCAGCACCGCGACCACGCCGGTGCCGATCGCGGTCAGCCGGGTCGGCCGACCGGTCCGGCGCCGCCCGTAGACGCGCAGCCGGCGCTTCGGGGCGGGGCGCGCGGCGGGCCGGTCGGCCACCGGGCGCAGCCGGGAGGGGGGAGCCGCGGGGGCTCCGGCGCTCTCGGGCGCCCGGCCGGGGCCGGGGACGGCGGCCGAGGCCGCGCCGTTCGGCGGACGGCGTCTGGGCCCTGGCGGCTGGGTACGGATGCTCTGCTCCACCCGCCCAACGTACGGTCCGATCATCGCCACACTGTGTAATGGACCGTTCAGGTCTTGTCCCGTGTCCCAGGATGGCGTACTCCTGTGATCGTCACTCAAGGCGCTGACCTGCTCGGCCGAGTCGACACATCATGATCATCTGATCACCGTACGGGGGACTGCATGACCACCGCATTCACCTTCGAACGCCTCGACCACGTCCAGCTCGACATCCCGGCCGGCGCCGAGGACGAGTGCCGCGCCTTCTGGTCCGGCGTGCTCGGCATGACGGAACTGGCGAAGCCGCCGGTGCTGGCGGCCCGCGGCGGCTGCTGGTTCCGCGGCGGCGGGGTCGAGGTGCACCTCGGCGTCACCCCGGACTTCCGCCCGGCGAAGAAGGGGCACCCGGGCATCCTGGTGCGCTCCCTGGACGCCCTGGCCGAGCGGCTCACCGCCCACGGCCACGAGGTGACCTGGGACGACCACCACCCCGGCCACCGCCGCTTCTACTCCGCCGACAAGCTGGGCAACCGGCTGGAGTTCCTGGAGCCGCTGCCCGCGCAGACCGAGGCGTGAGCCTCCGGGGGAGCTGCCCGTAGACTTGGGGGTCGGCCCGTACGGTGCCGACCCAACTCCTCCAAGCCCACGGGACTGCGCTTCATGTCGCTCACGATCGGAATCGTCGGCCTGCCGAACGTCGGCAAGTCGACCCTGTTCAACGCCCTGACCAAGAACGACGTGCTGGCGGCCAACTACCCGTTCGCCACCATCGAGCCGAACGTCGGCGTCGTCGGCGTCCCGGACGGGCGGCTGGCCAAGCTCGCCGAGATCTTCGGCTCCCAGCGCATCCTCCCGGCCACCGTCGACTTCGTCGACATCGCCGGCATCGTGCGCGGCGCGAGCGAGGGCGAGGGCCTGGGCAACAAGTTCCTCGCCAACATCCGCGAGTCGGACGCGATCTGCCAGGTCGTGCGCGCCTTCACCGACCCGGACGTGGTGCACGTGGACGGCAAGGTGTCGCCCAAGGACGACATCGAGACCATCCACACCGAGTTGATCCTGGCCGACCTCCAGACCATCGAGAAGGTTCTGCCGCGGCTCCAGAAGGAGGCGCGCCTCAAGAAGGAGACCGCCCCCGTACTGGCCGCCGCCGAGGCCGCGCAGGCGGTCCTGGAGACCGGCAAGACCCTCTTCGAGGCCGGCTTCGACACCGCTCCGATCCGTGAGCTGCACCTGCTGACCGCCAAGCCCTTCCTCTACGTCTTCAACGTGGACGAGGACGAGCTGGCCGACGAGGACTTCAAGAACGCCCAGCGCGAGCTGGTCGCCCCGGCCGAGGCGATCTTCCTCAGCGCCAAGATCGAGTCCGAGCTGATCGAGCTCGACGACGCCGAGGCCCTCGAACTCCTCCAGTCCATGGGCCAGGAGGAGCCCGGCCTCGCCACCCTCGCCCGGGTCGGCTTCGACACCCTCGGCCTGCAGACCTACCTCACGGCCGGCCCCAAGGAAACCCGGGCCTGGACCATCAAGAAGGGCGCCACCGCCCCCGAGGCCGCCGGAGTCATCCACACCGACTTCCAGAAGGGCTTCATCAAGGCCGAGGTGATCTCCTTCGACGACCTGGTCGAGACCGGCTCCATCGCCGAGGCCCGCGCCAAGGGCAAGGCCCGCATCGAGGGCAAGGACTACGTCATGCAGGACGGCGACGTGGTGGAGTTCCGCTTCAACGTCTGACCGACCGCACGGCTCGAAGGGACCGGACTCCCACGGGGCGGTTTCTAGCGGTCGTCGCAACACGTGGTCGGTTGTCTAGGCCGCGAGGAGTTTAGCGAGACGCTCGGCTGGGGTTTCCCAGCCGAGCGTTTTGCGTGGGCGGCCGTTGAGTTCGGCGGCGACGGCGGCCCGTCCCACGCTGCCGCGGCTCGGTCGGTCCGCCCGGTCGGTCAGGCCTGGACGGTGATGGTCAGGACGCCGTCGGGGGCGGTGGTGACGGTGACGGCGTCGAGGGTGGCGGCGAGGGCGTCCGGGTGGTGGGCGGCGGCGCGGGGGCCGATGCCGATGACGCGCATGCCGGCCGCGCGGGCGGCGGCGATGCCGGCGCCGGAGTCCTCGAAAGCGAGGCAGTCGGCGGGGGCGAAGCCGAGGGCGGCGGCGCCCTTGAGGAAGCCCTCGGGGTCGGGCTTGCTGGCGCCGACGGACTCGGCGGTGACCAGGACGGGCGGCATCGGCAGGCCGGCGGCGCCCATCCGGACCTGGGCCAGCGGCAGGTCGGCGGAGGTGACCAGGGCGTGCGGGAGGCCGGCCAGCGAGGCGAGGAAGGCATCGGCGCCGGGGATCCGGACGACGCCGTCGGTGTCGGCGCGCTCCTCGGCGAGCATCTGCTCGTTCTCGGCGAGGTTGACCTCGACCGGGCGGTCCGGCAGCAGGACGGCCATGGTCGCGTGGCCCTGGCGGCCGTGGACGACGGTGAGCGCCGCGACCGGGTCGAGGCCGTGCCGCTCGGCCCAGCGGGTCCAGCAGCGCTCGACCACGGCGTCGGAGTTGACCAGGGTGCCGTCCATGTCGAGCAGGAGGGCGCGGGCGGTGAGCCGGGCGGGGGCGGTGGTCATGGGGCTGCTCCAGGAGGAGGGGGCGGAGGAGGGAGGGCGAGTCTTTTGTTTCTAGATGATACAAAAGATCACGGGGGCAGGTGGGCGTTGACCGCCCGCGCCTCCTCGGCCAGCTCCGGCAGCTCCACCACCTCGACCCCGGCCGCCTCCAGCAGGGCCGTGCCCTGGCAGTCGGTGACGAAGAGGTCCGGCTCGCGCCAGGCCACCACCACCCGCGGCACGCCCGCCGCGATGAGCAGCCGGGCGCACGGCACCGGGCGCGAGGCCCGTCGGCCGCAGGGCTCCAGGCTGCTGTAGACGGTCGCCCCGCGCAGTCGGGGGTCGTCCGCCGGGAGCTTGGCCAGGGCCGCCTCCTCGGCGTGGTCGTGCGGGTCCGCCTCCCGGCTGTAGCCCTCGGCCAGCACCTCGCCGTCGGCGCCGACGACCACCGCGCCGACCGAGAAGGCCGTCGCCGAGGGCGGGCAGCGGCGGGAGAGTTCGACCGCCCGGCGCAGGTGGTCGAGGTCGGTGGCGGCGGGGTGGGTCACGGGGCGGGCTCCTTCGGGGCGTACCTGAGCAGGACGACGTCGCCCACCGTACGTGCCTCCAGCAGGCGCATCCGCCGGGCCGGGCCGCCCGGGAACGCGGCCGGGCGGACGAACCGGGGCGCCCCCTCCTGGCCGACCAGCAGCGGGGCGACCGCCAGTTGGAGTTCGTCCGCCAGGCCCCGGGCCAGGAACTGGGTGTGCACACCGCCGCCGCCCTCCACCATCAGCCGGCGCACCCCGCGCGCGCCCAGGTCGTCCAGCACCGCACCGAGGTCCACCGAGTCGCCGAGCGGGACCACCTCGGCCAGCCCGTCGAGCCGGGGCGCCAGCACCGCCGCCCCGGCCGCCGTGGTGTAGGCGAGCTTGGTGCCGCCGGTGTGCCAGAAGCGCAGGCCGGCGTCGAGCGCGCCGCTCGCGCTGAGCGTCACCTTCAGCGGGTGCTCCGGGCGCCCGGCCGCCACCCGGGCGGCCCGCCGGGCGGGGTCGTTGACCAGCAGCCGCGGGTTGTCGGCGCGCAGGGTGTTGCCGCCGACCAGGATCGCGTCGGCGGCCGCCCGCTCCGCGTCGACCCGGTCGAAGTCGGCGGCGCTGGAGAGCAGCAGGCGCTCGGGGGAGGCGTCGTCGAGGTGGCCGTCGAGCGACACGGCGGCGCTCAGCAGGACGAAGGGGCGCTGGCCGGGGCCGGGCATGGGCGGGACCGTTCTGTCGGGGCCGTTCGGTCGGGGCGCCTCCACGGTACGGCGGCCCCGGGCGGGCGGGGCGTGTGGTGGTCGCTATGTGAGACGGATTTTCTCGCGATGCGGGATGGGCGTAGCGTCGAGGAGACGGAACGACGGAACACCGACCACGCCTCAGGGGGAGCCATGTCCGGACCACAGCCCGCCGCCTACACCCACGGCCACCAGGAGGCCGTACTGCGCTCGCACCGCTCCCGCACCGCCGCCGACTCGGCCGCCTACCTGCTGGACCGCCTGCGGCCCGGCCAGGCACTGCTGGACGTCGGCTGCGGCCCCGGCACCATCACCGCCGACCTGGCCGAACTGGTCGGCCCGGCCGGGCGGGTGGTGGCCGTGGACGCCTCCGCCGAGGTCCTGGAGCAGGCCGCCGGGTACGTCGCCGGGCGCGGCCTGTCCAACGTGGTGTTCGAGCTCGCCGATGTGCACCGACTGCCGTACCGGGACGGCGAGTTCGACGTGGTGCACGCCCACCAGGTGCTGCAGCACGTGGCCGATCCGGTGGCCGCGCTGGGCGAGATGCGCAGGGTGACCGCCCCCGGCGGGGTGATCGCCGCCCGGGACGTCGACTACGCCTCGATGACCTGGTTCCCGGAGGTGCCGGCGCTGGACCGCTGGCTGGAGCTGTACCGGCGGACCGCCCGCGCCAACGGCGGCGAGCCGGACGCCGGGCGGCGGCTGCTGTCCTGGGCCCGCGCGGCCGGCCTCACCGAGGTCACCGCGAGCACCGGCACCTGGACGTTCGCGACGCCCGAGCGGCGTGACTGGTGGGGCGGGATGTGGGCGGACCGGGTGACCGGCACGGCCTTCGGCCGGACGGCCGTGGAGCGGGGTTTCGCGGACCGGGACGAGCTGGCCCGGATCGCGGACGGCTGGCGGGAGTGGAGCGCCGCCGAGGACGGGTGGTTCTCGATGCTCCACGGCGAGATCCTGGCCCAGGTCCCGGAGGCCGGACCGGGGCGGTGACGGCCGGGCGGGCGTTCGGAAAGATCGGGTAAAGTCGCGCGACCGTCCAGATCGGGCCCGCCCGGCCCGAGCGGCGGTGTCGAGAGCCGAAACGCCGAGTAAGAGGCCCGCTCCGGCGGGTCGGGGGAGCCGACGTGTCCAAGCCTGAGTCCGGGCCGCCCGCCGCCGCGGGGCCGGACCCGCGGGTGGACTTCCGCAAGGCACCGGACACCGGGGCCGCACCGGACGCCGGGGCCGTAGCGAACCCCGAGAGCCCCGAGAGCCCCGACGGCGCGGCGCCGGAGGCACTGAAGGCGCCGGAGACCCCGGAGCTCCCGGGGGCGAAGGTCGCCCCGGACCCGCGGGACCCGTGGGCCCCGCCGGCCGACCCGCCCGCCCCGGCGCCGTCGCAGGCCCCGCCCCCGCCGCCGCCCCCGCCGCTGCCGGCCGGCGGCTGGGCCTCGGTGTCACCCGCCGCCGAGTCCGGCTTCCGGCCCGCGGCCCCGCAGCCGCGGCAGAACCCGGCCCCGCACCAGCCGCCCCACCCCTACCCGCCGTACCCCCACACCCTCCTCAACCCGTACGACCCCCGGCCGGAGCCGCGCACCAACGGCTTCGCCGTCGGCTCGCTGGCGACCGGCCTGAGCCTGCTCTCGCCGGTGGCCCTGGTGTTCGGGGTCATCGCGCTGTTCCAGATCAGGCGGCGCGGGCAGCGCGGCCGCGGCATGGCGGTGACCGGTCTGGTGTTCGGGGCGGCGGGCACGGTGCTGCTGTCGCTCGCCCTGGGCGCGGGGGACTTCGGTCCCGCGCGGGACGGGCGCGGCGGCGGGTACACCCAGAAGCCGCCGGCCGGATCCGTCCGCTGGTCCGCCCTGAAGGCCGGGGACTGCTACACCTCCTCCGGCGTGAGCGGGAAGCCGGACGAGAACGGCGACGAGACGGTCTCCTGGGTGCGCCGGGTGGCTTGCTCGGAGCGGCACAACGGCGAGGTGGCCGGCACCGCGAAGGTGCCCGACGGCGGGGGCCCCTACCCGGGCGCGGCCGTCGTGCGCGAGCGGGCCGCGACGCTGTGCCGCACGGTGCTCGACGACTACGCGCTGGACCAGTGGGCCGTCCCGGACGGCATGGACGACGTCTACCTCTACCCGAGCGCCGGCAACTGGGCGGTCGGCGAACGGTACGTCACCTGCGCCTTCGAGGACCGCGAGGACCAGCACCTGGGGACCGTCCGCACCGACCGCCGCAGCCTGACCTCGGTTCAGCTGGCCTACCTGGAGGCCGTCCGGGGCTTCAACACGGCCTATGTGGACGCGCCCGCCAAGGACGTGGCCGCCGCCGAGGCCGAGTACCGGTCCTGGGCCCGGAGGATGGCCATCGCCTCCCGGGCCGAGGCCGCCGCGCTGCGCCGGCCGACCGCCGAGTGGCCGACCGACGTCCAGCCGAAGATCGACAAGCTGGCCGAGACCCAGTCCCAGGCGGCCGCCGCCTGGGACGCCGCGGCCACCGGCAGCGACCTGGCGGGGGACCTTCGCCGGGCTCGCGCGCTGGTCGCCAAGACCACTCCGCTCAGCGTGGACGTCCGGCGCTCGCTCGGCCTGTCCACCGGCGAGCAGGTGCCCGACCTCCGGGTCTGAGCCGCCCGGCCGCCGGGTTACCCGGCGTTAACCGCGCCCGTACCTGCCGGTAGCGAACGGCCCGTAGGGTCACCCCGGTGTCCCCGGCCCGACCCCCACGCCGGCCGGGGACACCGGGCGCGCGCCCCGGTACCCTCCCGGCATGAGCACCTTCCGGGTGATGCGACAGGACGACAACGGCAACCGCTTCCTGGTCGCCGCGGACCTGCCCGAGGCCGAGGCGCACCGCCTGGCGGCCGAGTTCGAGGCGCGCGGCCACAAGCAGCTCTACTGGGTCGAGTCCCAGGAGCCGGAGCCGGCCCCCTAGGCTCGGGGCATGGACCAGACCGGCGAGACCACCACCGGGACCCCGCTCCGGATCGTCGTCGGCGGGGTGCTGATCCGCGGCGGCCGGGTGCTCGCCGCCCGCCGCAACTCGCCCGCAGCGGTCGCCGGGCGCTGGGAGTTCCCAGGCGGCAAGACCGAGCCCGGCGAGACCGAGGCGCAGGCGCTGGAGCGCGAACTGCGGGAGGAACTGGGCGTACGGGCGCGGGCGCTGCGGCGGCTGCCCGGCGCGTGGACCGTGCGCCCGGGGCTGGAGCTGCGCTTCTGGGCCGCCGAGTTGCTGGCCGGCGAGCCGAGCGCGCTGGCGGACCACGACGAACTGCGCTGGCTGGGCCCGGCGGAGCTGGAGTCGGTGGACTGGATCGGCCACGACCGCGAGGTGCTTCCGCAGGTCGCGGCGCTGCTCGCGACGGCGGGCGACGCGCAAGCCGCCGGATAGGTCAATCGGACAAGACGACCCGGCAGCCGGGATAGCCTGGGTTCTGCTGGGTATGTCACTTTTCGGCACTATTCGTCACCAGTCGGTGAGCCGTCCCAGCCGGCGACGCCGATCCCGACCAGAGCCGGAGGCCCCGTCGGTGTCGACAACCGGGAACGGCGGCGGGGGAGCGCGGCGGGCGGGCACCGCCGCCGCCCGCGCCCGGCTGCGCCGCGCCGCCCGTCCGGCCGCCCCGCAGCCGCCGTCCGGCCGTCGGCGCGGCGGCTCAGCCGTCCCGGGCGCCGCGCCGCAGCCCGTCCAGCCGGCGCCGACCCTGGCCGTCCCCGAGGCCGGTGTCCGGTCCGGCCTGCGCAGTCGCCCCGGCCGGCCGTTCCCCGGCGGGCCGGCCGACGCCCGGCAGGGCCTGGGCGCGCCCCCCGACGGCAGCCTGCTGGACATGCTCAAGGTCGCCATCGCGATCCTGGACACCGCGGGCCGGGTGGTGCTGTGGAGCCCGGCCGCCGAGGAGCTGCTCGGCTGGCCGAGCGAGCTGCTGGTCGGCCGCCGGATCGAGGAACTGATCCCGGACCAGGAGCAGGTCGCCCGGATCCGGGCCGCCGTCCAGGACACCCTGCGCAACGGCCGCTGGGCGGGCAACGCCGAACTGCGGGACCGGGACGGTGTGCCGGTCGCCGTGGACGCCCGGATCTCCCTGCTGGTGGACGGCGACGGCACCCCGTTCCTGCAGGTCAACCTCGCCGAGGCAGCCGGCGTACGGGCCGTCGAGCGGGACCTCGCGGTGCGCGACGCGCTGTTCGAACAGTCCCCGCTGGGCATCGCGATCCTGGACACCGACCTGCGCTACACCGCCGTCAACCAGACCCTGGCCGAGATGAACGGCGTCGCCCCGGAGGACCACGTCGGCCGCACCATCGGCGAGACCCTGCCCGAGCGGGCCGCCGACGAGATCACCGCGATCCAGCGCCAGGTGCTGGCCACCGGCGAGCCGGTCATCGACGTCACCCTCGCCTCCCCGGTCACCACCCGGGCCGGCTACCGCTCGATCTCCTACAGCCGGATGACCGACCGGTCCGGCCGGGTGCTCGGCATCTCCGGCACCGTGATGGACGTGACCGAGCGCTACCGCGCGGTGGCCAAGGTCGAGCACGCCCGGCGCCGGCTCTCGCTGCTCAACGAGTTCGGCTCCCGGGTCGGCGACCTGCTCGACGCCGCCCGGATCGCCCAGGAACTCGCCAGCTCCGTCGTCCCCCGGCTGACCGACCACTCCGCGGTGATCCTGCTCCAGGCCGTCGCCCACGGCGACGACCTGCCCCGGCACGGACACGACCGGCGCACCTCGCTGCTCCAGCTCGGCACCGCCTCCGTCCAGGACGGCCCCGAGGTCGAGGTGATGCTCCGGCGCGGCGCCCGGATCACCTTCGCCGAGGACTCCGCCTGCGGCCGGGTGCTGCGCACCGGCGTGCCCGAACTGCTCTCCGGCGCCGAGCAGTTGGACGACGTCACCTACCCCGGCGACCCCAAGATGCAGGCCGCCCACGACCTGGGCGTCCACTCGATGCTGGTCGTCCCGCTGCGCGCCCGCGGCATCGTGATCGGCTTGCTGCTGGTCAGCCGGGCCGGCTACCGCGAGGGCTTCGACCGCGACGACCTCGCCTTCACCGTCGAACTCGCCGACCGGGCCGGCAGCTCGCTGGACAACGCCCGGCTGTACGCCCGCGAGCGCACCGCCGCGCTCACCCTCCAGCGCACCCTGCTCCCGCAGCAGGTCCCCCAGCCCACCGGTGTCGAGGTCGCCTACCGGTACGTGCCCGGCAGCAGCGGCACCGAGGTCGGCGGCGACTGGTTCGACGTCATCCCGCTGCCCGGCGACCGCACCGCGCTGGTGGTCGGCGACGTGATGGGCCACGGCCTGCGGGCCGCCGCCACCATGGGCCGGCTGCGCACCGCCGTCCGGGTGCTGGCCGCCCTCGACCTGCCGCCGGACGTCCTGCTGCGGCACGTCCACGAGCTGGCCGACGACCTCGCCCAGGGCCCGGACGAGGCGCTGCTGGCCACCTGCGTCTACGCGGTCTTCGACCCGGGCACGGCGATGCTGACGGTGGCCAAGGCCGGGCACATCCCGCCGGTGCTGGTGGTGCCCGGCGAGGAGGCCACCGAGCCGACCCGCACCGGCGGCCCGCTGCCCGGCGGGGTCGGCCGGATCCTCGACCTGCCCTCCGGCGCCCCGCTCGGCGTGGGCGGAGTTCCGTTCGAATCGGTCGAACTGAAGATCCCCGAGGGCAGCCTGCTCGTGCTGTGCACCGACGGCCTGGTGGAGTCCCGGGACAAGGACCTCGACGTAGGCCTCGGCCGGCTGGTCACCGTGCTCCAGGACCCGCACGCCTCCATCCAGGCCGCCTGCGAGGCGGTGCTCGACACCATGGAGCAGGGCCGCGAGCCGGACGACGTCGCCCTGCTGCTGGCCCGGCTCGGGCACGGCCAGGCCGGCACCCCGACGGCCGGCTGGACCCTGCCCGCCGAACCCACCGCCGTCTCCCGGGCCCGCCGGCTGGTCCGCGCCACGCTCGCCGAGTGGGGCGTCGAGGACCTCACCGACACCGCCGAGCTGCTGGTCAGCGAGCTGGTCACGAACGCCGTCCGGTACGCCAGCGCCCCGATCGGGGTACGGCTGACGCTCGGCGAGACGCTGCTGGTCGAGATCTCCGACCCGCTGCCGGACCCGCCCCGGGAGCGCCACGCGGCCGAGGCCGACGAGGGCGGCCGGGGTCTGGAGCTGGTCCACCGGTTGGCGCTGCACTGGGGCGCCAGGGCCGAGGGGATCGGCAAGGTGGTCTGGTTCGAGCTCGCGCTGTCGGGTAGTGACCCGGCAGAGTGACGCGAGTAGAGCCGCAGGAGAACGGTGCTGCATATGCCATCGGGCGCCCAGGGGGAGCGCGCGCCCCGGAAGGGGGCGCGGGCGTGGCATTGTGGTTGCGCGGGCGGTAGGACAAAAACCTTCGCCCGATCTGATGTTGTGATGTTGAGGGCGTGTGAACGCACCCCCCGATGATGAATACTCGGTCTTCTCGACATCCGGACGGTCGCGGGTTGGAGGGGTCGGTCCGTTGAACAGCACTCCGGCGCGGAACGCGCCGAGCAGCAGCGGTCATGCCGCTGTGCCCGGGCAGGTCGGGTCCCCGCACCTGCCCGCACCGGCGGCCCCGCCGGCCGTCGGCGCCGCGGGCCCGGATCGGTCCGGGTACCGGGGCGCCCACCCCACGGCCGAACCCAGGCCCTGGGGCGCCGGGGACCCGGGCTCGATCTACGACTACATCCGGGTCGCCACCTTCGCGATCGGCCCGGACGGGCGGATCAGCCAGTGGAGCGAGCGCGCCGCCGAGTTCTTCGGGGTCGCCGCCGCCGAAGCCGTCGGCTCGGACCCGATCACCACCTTCGTCCCCCGCGAACTCTGGCAGCGCGGCCGCGCCCGGCTGGAGCGCACCCTGGCCGGCGAGGAGTGGGTCGGCACCACCCCCTACCGGGACGCCGTCGGCGGCGAGGGCCTCGCCGAGCTCTACCTGATGCCCGACAGCGCCCTGCCCACCGCGGGCGCCACCTGTCTGGCCGTCGACCTCGGCCGACTGCGCCGGATCGAGACCGACCTCGCCGCCTCCGAGGCCGTCTTCGGCCAGACGCCCACCGGCTTCGTGCTCTTCGACGACCGGCTGCGGCTGCAGCGGGTCAACGACGCCTTCGCCTCCGGGATGGGCCTCGTCCCCACCGACCTCGAGGGCCTCACCCCGCACGACCTCTTCCCGCCGTCCGAGGCCGACCGGCTCAGCGCCGCCCTGCGCAAGGTCCTCGCCTCCGGCGAGCCCGTCTTCGACCTGCGCTTCCACAGCGCCGTCCCGACCCGGGAGGGCAACCGGCTCTGGGCCGTCTCGCTGTACCGGCTCAACGGCGCGGCCGGGCAGCCGATGGGCGTCGCCGGGCAGGTCTCCGACGTCACCAGCCGGCACGTCGCCGAGCGCGAGGCCGACGGCGTGCGCCGCAACCTCGCCCTGCTCAACGAGGCCAGCGCGCACATCGGCTCCACCCTCGACCTGGAGACCACCGCCAAGGAACTCCTAGACGTCGTCGTCCCGCCGTTCTGCGACCTCGCCACCGTCGACCTCTACACCGCGCTGCTCTCCGGCGAGACCGTCCCCAGCGCCGGCCGGCTCGGCGACACCGTGCTCACCGACGGCAGCGGCGAACTGCGCCGGGTCGCCGTCTCCAGCGTGCTCGGCGGGGCCTCCTCGGTGCTCGGCTCCGTCACCGGCCTGCCGATCGCCGAAGCCGGCGGCACCCTCTGCTACCCGCGCCGCTCCCCGCACGCCCGGGCGCTGCGCACCGGCCGCAGCGTCGTCCCCGAGCCCGGCCGCGACCCGCTGCTGCGCTCCACCCTGATCGTCCCGCTGGTCGCCCGCGACCAGGTCCTCGGCCTCGTCCAGCTCTCCCGGGCCATCGGCAGCGAGCCCTTCGACGCCCGCGACGTGGCGATCGCCGAGGAACTCGTCGCCCGCGCCGCCGTCTGCATCGACAACGCCCGGCTCTACCGCCGCGAGCACGAGCGGGCGCTGATCCTCCAGCGCAGCCTGCTGCCCCCGGGCAACCCGGCCGCCAGCGGCCTGGAGATCGCCTGCCGCTACCTGCCCAGCAACAACAACACCGAGGTCGGCGGCGACTGGTTCGACGTCATCCCGCTGCCCGGCAACCGCACCGCCCTGGTCATCGGCGACGTGATGGGCCGCGGCCTGCGCGCCGCCGTCGCCATGGGCCAACTGCGCACCGCGGTACGGACCCTGGCCATGCTCGACCTCGACCCGGCCGAGGTGCTCGGCGCGCTGGACGAGATCGCCCGAGGCCTCGGCGACGACTCCGTCCCGGCCGGCCCGCCCGCCCCGTACGGCCGGCTCACCTCGACGGCCGACGAGGAGGCCCGCGAGGTCTACCTGGCCACCTGCGTCTACGCCGTCTACGACGCCGTCACCCGCCGCTGCGTGTTCGCCAACGCCGGCCACCTGCCGCCCGTCCTGCTCAGCCCCGGCGAGCCCGCCCGGATGCTCGACGTGCCGCCCGGTCTGCCGCTCGGCGTCGGCGGCGAGCCCTTCGAGGAGGTCGAACTGACCCTCCCGGACGGCGCCGTGCTCGGCCTCTACACCGATGGCCTGGTGGAGAGCCGCAAGCACCAGCTGGACGAGGGCCTGCGCGCCTTCCGGGCCGCGCTCGCCGGCCGCGGCAAGGGCCTGGAGGACCTCTGCGACCACGTCCTCGGCGAACTCGACCCGCACCACGGCGAGGACGACATCGCGCTGCTGATGGCCAAGGTGCACGCCTTCCCCGAGGACGCCGTCGGCAACTGGTTCCTGCCGCCCGAGCCCACCTCCGTCGCCAAGGCCCGCGAACTGGCCTGCAGCTGGCTGCTCGCCCGGGGGCTGGAGGAACTGGTCGACACCACCGAGCTGCTGGTCAGCGAGCTGGTCACGAACGCGCTCAAGCACGGGCGGGGCGAGATCCGGCTGCGCCTGCTGCGCGACCGCAGCATGGTCTGCGAGGTCTGGGACGACGGCTACGCCCAGCCCCGGCAGCGGCGCGCCCAGGAGACCGACGAGGGCGGCCGAGGCCTGCAGCTGGTCAGCCTGCTGGCCGAGCGCTGGGGCAGTCGGCGCACGCCCAAGGGCAAGATCGTCTGGTTCGAGCTGGCGCTGTAACCGGGTCCGGCGCTGGGCCGTCCGGGTGCAGTCGCCCGGGGGGACGTCGTGTCGGCGCGGGCCCGGGCGGGCGGGCGGCGTTCGATGTCCGCCATGCGCGTCCGCCAGCTCACCGCCGCAGCCGTCGCGCTGCTGCTCGCCGCCGCTCTCGGAGGCTGCTCCGACGACCCGGTCCGCGGCCCCTCGGCCGCACCCGCCTCGGCCGACCCCACCGCCACCACCGGGGACGTCCGGCCCGCCGACCGCGACGCCGTCCAGGACGGCGGCACGCTGCACTGGGCGCTGGACGGCGTCCCGACCACGCTCAACGTCTACCAGCGCGGCGCCGACGCCGACTCGGCGCTGCTCGCCCACGCGCTCTACCCCTCGCTGTTCCGGCCCGACGAGCACGGCCGGCTCGTCCCCGACCCGGACTACCTGGTCGGCGCCGAGTCCACCCCGCCCGGGCAACAGCCCCAGGTGGTCACCTACCGGCTCAACCCGCACGCCGTCTGGAGCGACGGCACCCCGCTGACGGCCGCCGACCTCACCGCCCAGCGGGCCGCCCTGTCCGGGCTGGACCCGGCCTACCGGGGCAGGCGGGCCGCCGGGTACGACGCCGTCGACTCGGTCACCCAGGGCGGTGACCCGCACGAGGTCAAGGTGACCTTCCGGCGGCCCTACGCCGAGTGGCGGGCGCTGTTCGGGCCGCTCTACCCGGCCGCCGAGACGGCCACGCCGGAGGCCTTCAACCGGGCGCTGGCCGGCACCGGGCACCTGAGCGCCGGGCCGTACGCCCTCACCCGGTACGACGCCGAGGACGGGCGGGTCACCGTGCAGCGCAACCCGCTCTGGTGGGGGGACCTGCCGAAGACGGACCGGATCGACTTCCTGGCCGCGCCGCCCGAGCGGCGGCTGGACGCGCTGGACCGGGGGCGGCTGGACATCGCCCCGCTCACCGCGACGGTGGACCGGGCGGCGCCGGTCGCGACGTCGTCCCCCTCGTCGTCCCCCTCGTCGTCCCCTTCGTCGTCCCCTTCGCCGGCCGAGCGCTCGCCCGCCGCCGCTCCGCCCGCCGCTCCGCCCGCCGCCGCGCCCGAGGCGGCGTTGCGGCGGGCCGAGTCGCTGCCCGGGGTCACCGTCCACCGGGCGGCCGCCGCCTCGCTCACCCAGCTCACCCTCAACGCCGAGCGCGGGCCGCTCACCGAACCGGGCGTACGGCGGGCGGTGGCCCGGGCGCTCGACCGGGGACGGATCGCCCTGGCCGCGCTCGGCCCGCTCGGGCTGCCCGGCGCCCCGCTCGGCAGCCACCTGCTCGCCGCCGACCAGGAGGGCTACCGGGACGACAGCGCCGCGATCGGGCCGGACGACCCGGCGCGGCTGCTGGACGAGGCCGGCTGGAAGCTGGCGAGCGGCACCACCCGGGTCAAGGACGGCAGGGAACTCGCCCTGGGCCTGCTCCTCCCGGCCGGCTCCGCGACCGCCCGGCGCACCGCCGACGCGCTCGCCGCCGACCTCGCCCGCTACGGCATCGCGGTGAAGCCGCAGACCGCGCCCACCGACACCTTCGTCCAGGACCACCTGGCGGCCGGGGACTACGACCTGGCGCTCTTCTCCTGGCCGGCCGGCCCCAGCCCGGCCGCCGAGCAGCGCGCCGTGTACGCCAAGCCCCGGCCGGACGCCGACGGGGCGCTCGACTCCGGCCGGAACTACGGTCGCAGCGGCACCGAGGAGATCGACCGGCTGTTCGACCGGGCGGCCGCCGAACTCGATCCGGCGGCCCGGCTGGACCTGCTGCAGGAGGCGGACGTACGGATCTGGGAGCTCGGGCACTCGGTGCCGCTGTACCAGCGGCCGGAGCTGGTCGGGGTGCGGGCCGGGGTGGTCGGGGCCGGGGTGTTCGGGTTCGGGTGGCCGCGGTTCCAGGACGTGGGCTGGAAGCGTTAGACGCCCCGCGCGGCCCGGGGGTGTCGGATCACGAACGGAAGGGTGTCGGAACGCGACCGCCGGGTGAAGAGGGTGTGACCCGCCTGTGATCTTGGTCCCGCCCGACCTGCTCGTTTCTGCCCCCTTGGGCGCTTCCCCGTACCATAGGGAAAAGCCGAGGCATGTCCAGATGCCCGGCGGGTGGACCGGTAGTAGCAGGCGGAACGGGTGGCAGCGGCCGAGGGCCGCAAGTGCGCGTCTCGCGGCCGGGCCCGCCGTAACCCACGATTCCGGGAGAATCCGCTAGGCATGCCCACGCGCAACGACATCCGTAACGTCGCCATCGTCGCCCACGTCGACCACGGGAAGACGACCCTGGTCGACGCCATGCTGAAGCAGGCCGGCGCCTTCGCCGCCCACCAGCACCTCGACGACCGCATGATGGACTCGAACGACCTGGAGCGTGAGAAGGGCATCACCATTCTCGCGAAGAACACGGCGGTCAAGTACCACCCGAAGGATGGTGGCGCGCCGATCACCATCAACATCATCGACACCCCGGGCCACGCCGACTTCGGTGGCGAGGTGGAGCGCGGCCTGTCGATGGTGGACGCGGTCGTCCTGCTGGTCGACGCCTCCGAGGGCCCGCTGCCGCAGACCCGCTTCGTGCTCCGCAAGGCGCTCTCGGCCCGCCTGCCCGTCATCCTGTGCATCAACAAGACGGACCGCCCGGACTCCCGGATCGACGAGGTCATCAACGAGACCTACGACCTGTTCCTGGACCTGGACGCGGACGAGGACCAGATCGAGTTCCCGATCGTCTACGCCTGTGCCCGTGACGGCGTCGCCTCGCTGACCAAGCCGGAGAACGGCACCGTCCCGGCCGACAGCACCAGCCTGGAGCCGTTCTTCTCCACCCTGCTGGAGCACGTGCCGGCCCCCAGCTACGACGAGGACGCGCCGCTCCAGGCCCACGTCACCAACCTGGACGCCGACAACTTCCTCGGCCGCATCGCGCTGCTGCGCGTCGAGCAGGGCGAGCTGCGCAAGGGCCAGACCGTGGCCTGGATCAAGCGCGACGGCTCGATCTCCAACGTCCGCATCTCCGAGCTGCTGATGACCGAGGCGCTCACCCGCAAGCCGGCCGAGGTGGCGGGCCCCGGTGACATCTGCGCCGTCGCCGGCATCGGCGACATCATGATCGGCGAGACCCTGGCCGACCCGGAGAACCCGATCGCGCTGCCGCTGATCACGGTGGACGAGCCGGCCATCTCGATGACCATCGGCACCAACACCTCGCCGCTGGTCGGCCGTGGCGGCAGCGGCAAGGGCGCGGATGCCAAGTCCGGCGCCAAGGTGGACCGCAAGGTCACCGCCCGTCAGGTGAAGGACCGCCTGGACCGCGAGCTGATCGGTAACGTCTCGCTGCGCGTGCTGGACACCGAGCGTCCGGACGCCTGGGAGGTGCAGGGCCGCGGTGAGCTGGCGCTGGCCATCCTGATCGAGACCATGCGCCGCGAGGGCTTCGAGCTGACCGTCGGCAAGCCGCAGGTGGTCACCAAGGAGGTCAACGGCAAGACCCACGAGCCGGTCGAGCGCCTCACCGTGGACGTGCCCGAGGAGCACATGGGTGCCGTCACCCAGCTCATGGGCATCCGCAAGGGCCGGATGGACAACATGTCCAACCACGGCTCGGGCTGGGTCCGGATGGAGTTCGTCGTGCCGTCCCGCGGCCTGATCGGCTTCCGCACCGAGTTCCTCACCAACACCCGCGGCACCGGCATCGCCCACTCGATCCACGAGGGCCACGAGCCGTGGTTCGGCACGCTGACCACCCGCAACAACGGCTCGCTGGTCGCCGACCGGGCCGGTGTGGTCACCGCCTTCGCGATGACCAACCTGCAGGAGCGCGGCGTGCTCTTCTGCGAGCCGGGCACCGAGGTGTACGAGGGCATGATCGTCGGTGAGAACTCGCGCTCCGACGACATGGACGTGAACATCACCAAGGAGAAGAAGCTCACCAACATGCGGTCGTCGAACGCCGACGTGGCCGAGTCGATCGTCCCGCCGCGCAAGCTCTCGCTGGAGCAGTCGCTGGAGTTCTGCCGCGAGGACGAGTGCATCGAGGTGACTCCGGAGACGGTTCGCATCCGCAAGGTCGTGCTCGACCAGAAGGACCGCGGTCGCACCGCCTCGCGCGCCAAGAAGGCGTGATCCGGACGGCTTGATCGGCCTTTGGCCGGAATGCTTCGCCCCCCTTTCCAATGGAGAGGGGGGCGAACTTTTTCAACTACTCCAAGTTGTCGGGGCCGCTATTAACCGAATAGCGCTCATCACACCCAGGTGTCCGCTGAGCGAACGTGGCAGTTCGTCATCCGTGACGACTGTCCGTTTGGTGCCTGTCTGGCTATGTCTCAAATGTCCGGTTTTCGAAACTTACCGACTGTTCATGTGACCTAATTGAGATCGTCACTGGTCACTTTCGTGTCCGTGCGTGACGGATAGTGGGTGCAGTCAGGCTCGGGTCAAGGGTGAACGCGCAGGGGTGCGCGCCGAAACCACGAGCGCGGACGGCATTGCGGGTCCGGTTACTACCGTTCCGCGGTGCCTTCCTCGTCGCAATCGTCGAATTCAGGAGGCACACCGATGCGTGGTGTGAGCCAGGCCAAGTGGGTTGTCGCAGCTGTTGCTGTCGCGCTCGCCGCGACTGCTTGTAGCAGCAGCGGCGGCAGCGACTCCTCCGGCGGGAGCTCGGACAGTGCCGCGGTTGACCCGGCGGGCGTCTTCAGCTACCAGAGCGCGGAGCCGCAGCGTCCGCTGCAGCCGGCCAACGCCATGGAGAACCAGGGCGGCCGTATCGTCAAGCAGCTCTTCACGGGCCTCGTCGACTACGACCCCGCGACCGGTGCGCTGCGCAACCAGGTGGCCGACAAGATCGAGACCACCGACGCGAAGAACTACACCGTCACGCTGAAGTCCGGCTGGACCTTCCACGACGGCACCCCGGTCACCTCCCAGTCCTTCGTCAAGTCCTGGAACTGGTCCGCCAACCCGGCCAACAGCCAGATCAACTCCGACTGGTTCTCGGACATCGTCGGCTACGACGCCGTCCACCCGGACAAGGGCGACCCGACCGCCAAGGAGATGTCCGGCCTCAAGGTCGTCGACGACACCCACTTCACCATCGAACTGACCGCCCCCGTCTCGTACTTCACGTACAAGCTCGGCTACTCGGCCTTCTTCCCGCTGCCGGAGGGCTTCTTCGCGGACCCGAAGGGCTACGGCGAGAAGCCGGTCGGCAACGGCCCCTACCAGTTCGTCTCGTGGGAGCACAACAAGGCCGTCACGCTGAAGGCGTACGACAAGTACACCGGCGTCAACAAGGCGAAGAACGGCGGAATCATCTTCCGCAGCTACACCGCCCCCGAGGCCGCGTACAAGGACCTGATGTCCGACACCCTGGACGTCCTGGACCAGGTCGACTCGACCGACCTGCCGAAGTACAAGGACGACCTGGGCAAGCGCGCCGTCGACTCCGCGCAGGGCGCGATCCAGAACATCTCGTTCGCGATGTACCAGCCCGAGTGGCAGGGCGCGGACAAGGCCAAGGTCCGCCAGGGCCTGTCGATGGCGATCGACCGCGACACCATCACCAAGACCGTGCTGAACAACAGCCGTCAGCCCGCCGACTCGTTCGTGGCGCCCGGCGTCATGGGCTACAAGGCCGGCACCTGCGGCGACGCGTGCAAGTACGACCCGGCCAAGGCCAAGCAGCTCATCCAGGAGGGTGGCGGCGTCCCGGGCAACAAGATCACCATCCTCTACAACTCCGACGGTGGTCACAAGGAGTGGGTGGACGCGGTCTGCAACTCCATCCGCCAGGCGACCGGCGTCGAGTGCCTCGGTGACCCGAAGCCGGACTTCAAGACCTCTCGTGACATCATCACGAAGAAGCAGGTCACCAGCATGATGCGTACCGGCTGGGTGCAGGACTACCCGCTGAACGCCAACTTCCTGCGTGACGTCTACGGCACCGGTGCCGCGGCGAACGACGGCAGCTACTCCAGCCCCGAGTTCGACAAGCTGGCGCACGAGGCCGACGCCGCCACCACGGTCGAGAAGACCGCGGAGCTGTACCAGCAGGCCGAGGCCGTTCTGGCCAAGGACATGCCGCAGATCCCGCTCTGGTACTACAAGACCAACTCCGGCTACTCCAACAACGTTCAGAACGTGAAGTTCAACTCCTTCGGCGACCCGGTCTACACCGACGTCGAGGTCAAGAAGAAGAAGTAATCGGTCGGCACCGCCTGACCCGGTGACAACGGCCGGTGCCCGTCCCATCCCCACGAGGGCGAGGACTGGCACCGGCCGTTGGCACGCCGACTTATCTCTTGCCGGGTTGACGGGCCCGGCAGAGTCATACATGGAGGCACGATGGGGCGCTTTGTCGCGAGGCGACTGCTCCAGATGATCCCGGTGTTCCTCGGAACGACCGCACTCATCTTTTTCATGGTGCACTTGCTGCCCGGCGACCCGCTGGCAGCACTGTGGGGCGACAAGGCGCCGGACCCGGTGCAGCTCGCAGCCCTGAAGCACCAGCAGCACTTGGACGAGCCGCTGGTCCAGCAGTACCTCTCCTACATGGGGGGCCTGCTCACCGGTGACTTCGGCAAGGCACTGGACGGACGTCCGGTGCTCGACAAGATCACCGAGGCGCTGCCGGTGACGGTCCGACTGGCGCTGTTCGCGTTCGTCATCGAGATCGTGCTCGGCATCGGCATCGGCCTGGTCGCCGGTCTGCGCCGCGGCAAGATCTTCGACAAGGGCGCGCTGGTCTTCACCCTGCTGCTGATCTCGATCCCGGTCCCGGTGCTGGGCTTCCTCTTCCAGACGATCTTCGGCATCAACCTCAAGTGGGTCACGCCGACCGTGCAGCACAGCGACGACATCACCCAGCTGGTGCTGCCGGCCGTCGTGCTCGGTTCGCTGTCGCTGGCCTACGTCGCGCGCCTCACCCGTACCTCCATCGCCGAGAACATCAAGTCCGACTACGTCCGTACCGCGGTGGCCAAGGGCCTGCCGCGCCGGAAGGTCATCGGCACCCACCTGCTGCGCAACTCGCTGATCCCGGTGGTCACCTTCCTCGGCACCGACCTGGGCGCGCTGATGGGCGGTGCGATCGTCACCGAGGGCATCTTCAACGTCCAGGGTGTCGGCCACGCGCTCTACCAAGCGATCAACATGAAGGAAGGCGCGACCGTCTCCGGCTTCGTGGCCTTCCTGGTGATCGTGTACCTGGCCGCCGGCCTGATCGTCGACCTGCTTTACGCGGTCCTGGACCCGAGGATCCGGTATGCCTGACCTGACCGAGAAGAAGACGACCGGGAAGATCCCGGCCCAGACCACCGTTGCGGTGGCCGCCAAGCCGGAGAAGCCGCGCAGCCTCGGCTCCGATGCCTGGCACGACCTCCGGCGCAAGCCGATCTTCGTGATCTCCGCGCTGCTCATCCTGCTGCTGATCGTGATCGCGATCGCCCCCGGGCTGTTCACCTCGGTGGACCCGCGCGCCGGCGACCTGCGCAACCACTTCCACACGCCGCCGAACTACACCCACTTCTTCGAAGGGGACTGGTTCGGTTACGACGGCCAAGGCCGCAGCATCTACGCCCGCATCATCTACGGCGCCCGTGCCTCGGTCGTGGTCGGCATCTGCGTCACCGTCGGTACGACCGTCCTCGGCGGCATCGCCGGCATGATCGCCGGTTACTTCGGCGGCTGGGTCGACACGATCATCTCCCGCATCACCGACATCTTCTTCGGCATCCCGCTGCTGCTCGGCGCGCTGGTGATCCTCAACGCCTTCCCCACCCGCACGATCTGGAGCGTGGTCTTCGCCCTGGTCGCCCTGGGCTGGACCCAGATGACCCGTGTCATGCGCGGTTCGGTGATCACGGTCAAGCAGTCCGACTTCGTGACGGCCGCCAAGGCACTCGGCGCCAGCACCAGCCGGATCATGTTCAAGCACATCCTGCCGAACGCGATCGCCCCGGTGATCGTCGTCGCCACCATCGCCCTCGGCGGCTACATCGCCCTGGAGGCGACGCTGAGCTTCCTGGGCATCGGTCTGCAGGACCCGACCATCTCCTGGGGCATCGACATCGCCTCGGCCCAGAAGCTGATCCGTACGGCGCCGTTCGCGCTGTTCTTCCCGGCAGGCATGCTGAGCCTCACCGTGCTGGCCTTCATCATGCTCGGCGACGCGGTGCGCGACGCCCTCGACCCGAAGCTCCGCTGAGAGAAGAGGTGACGACCCGATGACCACCGTGATCGAGAACAACAGCCAGAAGAACGATCGTCTCGAAGTCGGAACCCCGCTCCTGGAGGTCAAGGACCTCCACGTGGAGTTCCACACCCGGGACGGCATCGCCAAGGCCGTGAACGGAGTCAACTACTCCGTCGCGGCCGGCGAAACCCTCGCCGTGCTCGGCGAGTCCGGCTCCGGCAAGTCCGTGACGGCCCAGACCATCATGGGCATCCTGGACATGCCCCCGGGCAAGGTGACCCAGGGCGAGATCCTGTACCGCGGCCGGGACATGCTCAAGATGAGCAACGAGGAGCGGCGCAAGATCCGCGGCCGGAAGATCGCGATGATCTTCCAGGACGCGCTGTCCGCGCTCAACCCCGTGCTCAGCGTGGGCTACCAGCTCGGCGAGATGTTCCGGGTGCACGAGGGCGCGTCCAAGGCCGAGGCCAAGGCCAAGGCCATCGAGCTGATGGACCGGGTGCGCATCCCGGCCGCCAAGCAGCGGGTGAACGACTACCCGCACCAGTTCTCCGGCGGCATGCGCCAGCGCATCATGATCGCCATGGCGCTGTCGCTGCAGCCCGACCTGATCATCGCCGACGAGCCCACCACCGCCCTGGACGTCACCGTCCAGGCCCAGGTGATGGACCTGCTGGCGGAGCTCCAGGCCGAGTACAACATGGGCCTGATCCTGATCACCCACGACCTCGGCGTGGTCGCCGACGTCGCGGACAAGATCGCCGTGATGTACGCGGGCCGGATCGTCGAGACCGCCCCGGTGCACGACCTGTACGCGAACCCCGCGCACCCGTACACCAAGGGCCTGCTCCGCTCGATCCCGCGCCTGGACCAGAAGGGCCAGGAGCTGTACGCGATCAAGGGCCTGCCTCCGAACCTGCTGAAGGTTCCGGCCGGCTGCGCGTTCAACCCCCGCTGCGACGTCGCCACCGACCAGTGCCGCACGGAGATCCCGGTGCTGCACCACGTGACCGACGAGGACGGCACGGAGCTCACCGGCCGCCGCAGCGCGTGCCACCTCTGGAAGGAGACCCTCCATGGCTGAGAACATCCTGGAGGTCAAGGACCTGGTCAAGCACTACCCGCTGACCCAGGGCGTCCTGTTCAAGAAGCATGTCGGGGCGGTCAAGGCCGTCGACGGCATCAGCTTCGAGCTGAAGAAGGGCGAGACGCTCGGCATCGTCGGCGAGTCCGGCTGTGGCAAGTCCACGCTGGCCAAGGTGCTGATGAACCTGGAGCGGGCCACCTCCGGCCAGGTGCTGTTCAAGGGCGAGGACATCTCCACCCTCAGCGGTGCGGCCCTCAAGGCCGTCCGGCGCAACATCCAGATGGTGTTCCAGGACCCGTACACCTCGCTGAACCCGCGCATGACGGTCGGCGACATCATCGGTGAGCCCTTCGAGATCCACCCCGAGGTGGCGCCCAAGGGCGACCGCCGCAAGGCCGTCCAGGACCTGCTGGACGTCGTGGGTCTGAACCCGGAGTACATCAACCGGTACCCGCACCAGTTCTCCGGCGGTCAGCGCCAGCGCATCGGCATCGCCCGCGGCCTCGCGCTCAAGCCGGAGATCATCATCTGCGACGAGCCGGTCTCCGCCCTGGACGTGTCCGTCCAGGCGCAGGTGATCAACCTGCTGGAGCAGCTGCAGGGCGAGTTCGGCCTGTCGTACATGTTCATCGCGCACGACCTCTCCATCGTCCGGCACATCTCCGACCGCGTCGGCGTGATGTACCTGGGCAAGATGGTCGAGATCGGCTCCGACGAGCAGATCTACGAGAACGCCACCCACCCGTACACCCAGGCGCTGCTGTCGGCCGTGCCGGTGCCGGACCCGGCGGCGCGCGAGACCCGGGACCGGATCGTGCTCAGCGGGGACATCCCCTCGCCGGCCAACCCGCCGTCCGGCTGCCGCTTCCGCACCCGCTGCTGGAAGGCGGAGGAGCGCTGCTCGACGGAGGTCCCGCTGCTGGCGATCCCGACCACGCTGGAGGGCCCGGCCGCCCACGAGTCGGCCTGCCACTTCGCCGAGGTCCGGGAGTCGGCCGCGGCCTGACGTCCCGTACGCACCCGGAAGGGCCCGTGGCTTCCCCGCCACGGGCCCTTCCGGCGTTCCGTCAACTCCGCAGCGCGTCGAGGCACCCGTCCGGGTGCCCCCGACTCGCGCCGTCGCCGGGGCGCGCTTCTCATGGGGTGTGATGCGACACACACCCTGAGGAGGGACCTCCATGCCCGTAGCCGCTCGCGCTCGCCTGGTCCTCGCCGCTGCGACGTCCGTGGTCCTGGTGGCCACCGGGTGCAGCAGCAGCGGCGGAGGAGGCAGTAGCTCGTCGGACACCGCCAAGACCTTCAGCTACCAGAGCAACGAGCCGCAGAACCCGCTGCAGCCCGCGAACGCGAACGAGGTCGGCGGCGGTCGCATCATCCAGAACCTGTTCAAGGGCCTGGTGGACTACGACCCCACCAACGCCAAGATCCGGATGCAGGTCGCGAGCGCGATCGACACGAGTGACTCCCAGACCTTCACCGTCACGATGAACGACGGCTGGACGTTCCACGACGGCACCCCCGTGCACGCCAAGAACTTCGTCGACGCCTGGAACTGGGCTGCCAACCCGGCGAACAACCAGATCAACAGCTCCTGGTTCTCGGACATCGAGGGCTACCAGGACGTCCACCCGGCCGCCGGCAGCCCGACCGCGACCAAGATGTCCGGGCTGACCGTCACGGACGACCTGCACTTCACCGTCAAGCTGAACCACAAGGTCTCGTACTTCGAGTACAAGCTCGGCTACATCGCCTTCTCGCCGCTGCCGGACGCCTTCTTCAACGACCCGGCCGGATACGGGCAGAAGCCCGTGGGCAACGGTCCGTACCAGTTCGTCAGCTGGTCGCACAACAGCCAGGTGGTCACCAAGTCCTACCCGGGCTACAAGGGCGTGGACAAGCCGAAGAACGGCGGCATCGTCTTCAAGATGTACACCACGTCCGAGGCCGCCTACGCCGACCTGCAGTCCAACAACCTGGACGTGATGGACCAGGTGCCGCCGTCCGCTCTGGCGACGTACAAGAACGACCTCGGCGACCGGGCGGTGGACGCCCCGCAGGGTGCCATCCAGAACATCGGCTTCACGCTCTACCAGGCCGACTGGGCAGCGCCGGAGAAGGCCCAGGTACGTCAGGGCCTGTCGATGGCGATCGACCGCGCGACCATCACCAAGACCGTGCTGCAGGGTTCCCGGGCGCCCGCCAGCGCCTGGGTGGCCGAGGGCGTCGAGGGCTACAAGGCGGGCACCTGCGGGGACTTCTGCAACTTCGACGTCGCCAAGGCCAAGCAGCTGATCCAGCAGGGCGGCGGCGTCCCCGGCAACAAGGTGCTGATCACCTACAACGCGGACGGCGGCCACAAGGAGTGGGTCGACGCGGTCTGCAACTCGATCCGGCAGAACACCGGCGTCGACTGCCTGGGAGACCCCAAGCCCGACTTCAAGACCGCCCGCCAGGCCATCACCTCGCACCAGCTCAACGGTGCCTTCCGCACCGGCTGGGTGCAGGACTACCCGCTGAACGCGAACTTCCTGGCCGATGTCTACCGCACCGGCGCCGCCTCCAACGACACCGGGTACAGCAGCCCCCAGTTCGACGCCGCCGCCACCAAGGCCGACGAGGCCGCCAGCGTCGCCGACACGGTGACCGGCTACCAGCAGGCCGAGGCGGTGCTGGCGACCGGGATGCCGACCATCCCGCTCTGGTACTACCGCACCAACTCGGGCTACTCGACCAAGGTGCAGAACGTGAAGTTCGACTCCTTCGGCAACCCGGCCTGGACGCAGGTCGAGGTCAAGGGCTGATCCCGGGCCCTGATCCCCGCGCCGGCCCCGCCCTCCCCGCACGGAGGGCGGGGCGCGGTCTCCCTGCCCGCCCGGCCCGCCCGGTCGGGCACCTAGGAAGGAGGCTCGATGGGCAGTTACGTGCTGCGGCGGGTGCTGCAGATGATCCCGGTGTTCTTCGGCACCACACTGCTGATCTTCGTGATGGTCTACACGCTGCCGGGCGACCCGGTGGTCGCCCTGTTCGGCGACAAGGCCGCCGACCCGACCGTGGTCGCGAGCATCAAGCACTCGTACTACCTGGACCAGCCGGTCTGGAAGCAGTACCTGCACTACATGGGGAACCTCTTCCAGGGGGACTTCGGCACCAGCTTCACCGGCCGGCCGGTCGCCGACATCATGGCGGACGCCTTCCCGGTCACCATCCGGCTGGCGCTGCTGGCCTTCTCCTTCGAGCTGGTCGTGGGACTCGCCTTCGGCGTGCTCTCCGGGCTGAAGCGCGGCAGCGTCGCGGACACCCTGGTGCTGATCCTGACCCTGGTGGTGATCTCGATCCCGGTCTTCGTACTGGCCTACATCGCGCAGACCGTGTTCGCCACCAACCTGGGCTGGGTCACGCCGACGGTGCAGGACAGCTACGACCTCACCCAGCTCATCCTGCCGGCGGCCGTCCTGGGCTCGCTCTCGCTCGCGTTCGTCGCCCGGCTCACCCGGACCTCCATCGGCGAGAACCTGCGGGCCGACTACATCCGCACCGCGACCGCCAAGGGACTGCGCCGGCGGACCATCATCTCCCGCCACCTGCTGCGCAACTCGCTGATCCCGGTGGTCACCTTCCTCGGCACCGACCTCGGCGCGCTGATGGGCGGTGCGATCGTCACCGAGGGCATCTTCAACGTGCAGGGCATCGGCAACGTCCTGTACCGGGCGATCAACCAGAAGGAAGGCCCGACCGTGGTCGGCATCGTGACCGTCCTGGTGATCATCTACCTGGTCGCCAGCCTGCTCGTCGACCTGCTCTACGCGGTCCTGGACCCGAGGATCCGCTATGCCTGACATCCACGACGAGGACTCGTACCGACCCCACCCCAAGCCGGGCATCTCCCGCCTCGACTACGCGGGGGAGCAGGGCATGGCCGTCGAGCAGGAGACCCTGGTCGAACCCGACCCGGAGAAGCGGGAACAGGCCCGCAGCCTCTGGGGCGACGCCTGGCGGGACCTGCGCCGGCGGCCGATCTTCCTGCTCTCGGTGGTGCTGATCCTGCTGCTGGTCGTCATGGCGATCTTCCCTTGGGCCTTCACCGACGCCAACCCGCGCAAGGCCGACCTGGTGCACGACTACCTCAAGCGGCCGGACTGGACGGACTTCTTCGGTGCCGGCTGGTTCGGCTACGACGCGCAGGGCCGGTCCATCTACGCCAGGGTGATCTACGGCGCCCGGGCCTCGATCACCGTCGGCATCTTCGTGACCGCGGCGGTCACCCTGCTCGGTGGGCTGACCGGCATGGTCGCCGGGTACTACGGCGGAGCCGTCGACGCGGTGATCTCCCGGATCGTCGACATCTTCTTCGGCATCCCGCTGCTGCTCGGCGCCCTGGTGCTGCTGAACGCGTTCACCATCCGCACGGTGTGGACCGTGGTGTTGGCCCTGGCCGTCCTCGGCTGGACCCAGATCGCCCGCGTCATGCGCGGCGCGGTGCTGACCGTCAAACAGTCCGACTACGTGGTGGCGGGCAGGGCACTGGGGGCCGGGACGGGACGGCTGATGCTCCGGCACATCCTGCCGAACGCGGTCGCGCCGGTGATCGTGGTGGCGACCATCGCACTCGGCGGTTACATCGCCACCGAGGCGACGCTGAGCTTCCTCGGCATCGGCCTGCAGGACCCGACCATCTCCTGGGGCATCGACATCTCCTCCGCCCAGAAGGTGATCCGCACGGCGCCCTACGTGCTGTTCTTCCCGGCCGCGGCGCTCTCCATCACCGTGCTGGCCTTCATCATGATGGGCGACGCGGTGCGCGACGCCCTCGATCCGAAGCTTCGCTGAGCGAGGGGAGCGCATCGTGAGTACAGCGGTGGACACCACCGGGCACGGACGGGACGCGGCGTACCAGGGGCCGCTGCTCGACGTGCGGGACCTGCACGTCGAGTTCGTCACCAGGGACGGCGTCGCCAGGGCCGTGAACGGGGTCGACTACTCCGTCTCCGCCGGTGAGACGCTGGCGGTGCTGGGCGAGTCCGGCTCCGGCAAATCGGTGACCGCGCAGGCGATCATGGGCATCCTGGACATGCCACCGGCCCGGATCCCGCGCGGCGAGATCCGCTACCGGGGCCAGGACATGCTCAAGATGGGCAAGGAGGAGCGGCGCAGGATCCGAGGCCAGAAGATCGCGATGATCTTCCAGGACGCGCTGTCCGCGCTCAACCCGGTGCTCAGCGTGGGCTTCCAGCTCGGCGAGATGTTCCGGGCGCACCACGGCGTCTCCCGCAGGGAGGCCACGGGCAAGGCCGTCGAACTGATGGACCGGGTACGCATCCCGGCGGCCAAGCAGCGGGTGAACGACTACCCGCACCAGTTCTCCGGCGGCATGCGCCAGCGCATCATGATCGCGATGGCGCTGGCCCTGGAACCGGACCTGATCATCGCGGACGAGCCCACCACCGCCCTGGACGTCACCGTCCAGGCGCAGGTGATGGACCTGCTCGCCGAACTGCAGTCCGAGTACCACATGGGGCTCATCCTGATCACCCACGACCTGGGCGTCGTGGCGGACGTCGCGGACAAGATCGCGGTGATGTACGCGGGCCGGATCGTCGAGACGGCGCCGGTGCACGAGCTGTACGCGCGGCCCGCGCACCCGTACACCCGCGGCCTGCTGGACTCCATCCCGCGGCTGGACCAGAAGGGCCAGGAGCTCTACGCCATCAAGGGCCTGCCGCCCAACCTGCTGCGGGTCCCTGAGGGCTGCGCCTTCAACCCGCGCTGCCCCCGCGCGAAGGACGTCTGCCGGACCGAGGTGCCCGAGTTGTTCGAGGTCATCGAGGACGACGGGACGCCGCTGGAGGGGCGCGGCAGCGCCTGCTTCTTCTGGAAGGAGACCCTCCATGACCGGTAGCGGGGCCAGCGCACTGGGCGCGGTGGTGCCGGAGGAGGCCGCCTTCACGCAGGAGGTGCCGCGCGGGGAGCCCATCCTCGAAGTCCGGGACCTCGTCAAGCACTTCCCGCTGACCCAGGGCGTCCTGTTCAAGAAACAGGTCGGCGCCGTCAAGGCGGTCGACGGGGTCAGCTTCGACCTGATGCAGGGCGAGACGCTCGGCGTCGTCGGCGAGTCCGGGTGCGGGAAGTCCACCCTGGCCAAGGTGCTGATGAACCTGGAACCGGCCACCGGAGGGTCCGTCCGCTACAAGGGGGAGGAGATCTCCCGGCTGTCCGGATCCGCGCTGAAGGCCGTCCGGCGCAACATCCAGATGGTGTTCCAGGACCCGTACACCTCGCTGAACCCGCGCATGACGGTCGGCGACATCATCGGTGAGCCCTTCGAGATCCACCCCGAGGTGGCGCCCAGGGGCGACCGCCGCAAGGCCGTCCAGGACCTGCTGGACGTGGTCGGGCTCAACCCCGAGTACATCAACCGGTACCCGCACCAGTTCTCCGGCGGTCAGCGCCAGCGCATCGGCATCGCACGGGGGTTGGCGCTCAAGCCGGAGATCATCATCTGCGACGAGCCGGTCTCCGCCCTGGACGTGTCGGTGCAGGCGCAGGTGATCAACCTGCTGGAGCAGCTGCAGGGCGAGTTCAACCTGTCGTACATGTTCATCGCCCACGACCTCTCCATCGTCCGGCACATCTCGGACCGGGTGGGGGTGATGTACCTGGGGAAGATGGTCGAGATCGGCAGCGACGCCGAGATCTACGACCACGCGACCCACCCGTACACCCAGGCGCTGCTCTCGGCGGTGCCGGTGCCGGACCCGACGGCGCGCGAGACCCGGGACCGGATCGTGCTCACCGGGGACGTGCCCTCGCCGGCCAACCCGCCCTCGGGGTGCCGGTTCCGCACCCGGTGCTGGAAGGCGCAGGAGCGGTGCGCGGTGGAGGTCCCGCTGCTGGCCGCGCCGGGCTGGCTGTCGGGGGCGGCGCGGCACGACTCGGCTTGTCACTTCGCGGCGGAGCGCGAGATCGGGCAGAGCGCGGCGGAGCGCGAGATCGGGCAGAGCGCGGCGGAGCGTGACCGTGCGGCGGAGCGCGAGATCGGGCAGGGCGCGGCGGAGAAGGGCGACGGGCAGGACCCCGGCTGACGGCGCGCCGGATCGGCTGCCGCCCCAGGGCGCGTCCTCGCGACGAGGGCGCGCCCTTCGCCGTGATGGAACCGAGATCTGCCGTGGGCTCCCCAAGTGGCTGCGCTTCCTTGATAGTTGCTCTGCGCCTGTCGATGGTCGCTGCTGCGCTGAGGAGGGCTGCCCACATGGACGCGGTGGAGGTGACCGGCGGCGGACGGGAGAACCTGGTGCCCGGGACGCCGTTGCTGGAGGTCGAGGACCTGCACGTCGAGTTCCACACCCAGGACGGCGTGGCCAAGGCTGTCAACGGGGTGAGCTACTCGGTGTCGGCGGGGGAGACGCTGGCGGTGCTGGGCGAGTCCGGCTCGGGCAAGTCGGTGACCGCGCAGGCGATCATGGGCATCCTGGACATGCCGCCCGCGAAGATCACCTCGGGGCGGATCCTGTTCCGGGGCGAGGACCTGCTGACCATGAGCCCCAGGGTCCGGCGGACGGTCCGGGGCCGGCAGATCGCGATGATCTTCCAGGACGCGCTGTCGGCGCTCAACCCGGTGCTCAGTGTGGGCTACCAGCTCGGCGAGATGTACCGGGTGCACCAGGGGCTGTCGCGCGCCGAGGCGAAGACGAAGGCCGTCGAGCTGATGGACCGGGTGCGCATCCCGGCGGCCAGGCAGCGGGTCGGCGACTACCCGCACCAGTTCTCCGGCGGGATGCGCCAGCGCATCATGATCGCCATGGCGCTCGCCCTGGAGCCCGACCTGATCATCGCGGACGAGCCCACCACGGCCCTGGACGTGACGGTGCAGGCCCAGGTGATGGACCTGCTGGCGGAGCTGCAGGCCGAGTTCAACATGGGCCTGATCCTGATCACCCACGACCTGGGCGTGGTCGCCGACGTGGCCGACAAGATCGCCGTGATGTACGCGGGCCGGATCGTCGAGACGGCGCCGGTGCACGAGCTGTACGCGCGGCCCGCCCACCCGTACACCAAGGGCCTGCTGGCATCGATCCCGCGCCTGGACCAGAAGGGCCAGGACCTGCACGCCATCAAGGGGCTGCCACCCAGCCTGCTGAGGGTCCCCGAGGGCTGCGCCTTCAACCCCCGCTGCGACCGGGTGCAGGACCGCTGCCTGACCGAACTCCCGCCGCTGGTACCGGTGGCGACCGAGGACGGGGCCGAGCTGCCGGGCCGCCGCAGCGCCTGCCACTACTGGTGGGAGACCCTGCACGGCTGAGGGCCGGCGCTACTTGGTGAAGCCGACGTTCTCCCAGACGATGTCGGACAGGCCCTGGGCGCCGATGTTGGCGAGGTCGGCGCGGGCGCCGTACAGCTGGGGGCGCTGGTAGAGCGGTAGCACGCCGGCCACCTTCCAGAGTTCGCCGTCGGCCTGGTTGATCGCCTCGGAGGCGGTGCCGGCGTCGGTGGCGCCGGCCGCCCGGTCGAGGGCGGCGTCCGCGGCGGCGCTGCCCGCGCCGGCCCGGTTGCCGGCGCTGTTCTGGGCGTAGCTGGCACGGCTGCCGCTGGCCGGGAACGGGGTGCCGAGCAGCGCGTAGACGGCGATGTCGAAGTCGTCGCGGTTGACGTACTTGTCGAAGAAGTCGTTGGGGGCGGCGGTCACCGGGGTGACCTTGATCCCGACGTCCTTGAGCATCTTGGAGAGGGACGTCGTCTCGTTCTGGGCGACGGCGACCCCGGTCGGGACGACCATCCGCAGGTTCAGCTCGCGGCCGTCCTTCTTCCGTACGTCGCCGTCGAGCTTCCAGCCCGCCGAGTCCAGCTTGCGGGCGGCCTCGGCCGGGTCGAAGCGGGACAGGCCCAGGGAGTTGTCGCGGTAGCCGTTCTGGTTGGCGACCAGCAGGTGGTTGTTGAGTGGGACGGCGGGCCAGTCCAGGCCGTTGAGGTCGGTGCGGATCAGGGCGTCCCGGTTGATCGCCTGGAAGACGGCCTGGCGGACGGTCGGGTCGGTGAGCAGCGGGCTGCGGGCGTTCAGGGTGAGCTGGCGGAAGTCCGGCCCGCCGGCCCGGCGGACGGCCGCGCCCTTGGTGTTCCTGATGACCTGGTAGCCGGCCAGGTCGGGGCCGTTGTCGAGGAGGTCGATCCCGCCCTTGGCGAAGGCGGTGCGCATCGCGTCGGGCAGCATGGCGTGGAAGACGATCCGGTCCAGCACGGGCTTGTCGCCCCACCAGGTCGGGTCGGCGACCAGGGTGACGGTCTGCGCAGCCGGGTCCAGGCGATCGACCTTGAACGGGCCGGCGGTGAGCGGGATGGCGTCCAGGTAGGCCGAGTTGAAGAGGTCCGGGGTGGCGACCTTGCTCGCGGGCAGCAGCGGGGCGTTGGCGGCGCTGTTGAACATCGACTGCCACTCGGAGAACGGCCGGTCGAAGGTCATCACGGCCTGGAAGTCGTCCTTGCCCCGCTCGACCGAGGTGACCTGCTCGAAGCCGGAGGTGCTGGAGGGCCGGTAGGCCGGGTCCTTGCCGTTCAGGGCGCGCCAGTTGGCCTCGATGTCGCGCCAGGTGATCGGGGTGCCGTCGGACCAGTGGGCCTTCGGGTTGAGCGTCCAGGTGACCACCTGGCGGCCGTCCCTGATCTCGGCGTGGGCCTCCTGGAGGTAGGCCGGGTTGACGGTCTGGGTGCCGGCCGCGTCCGAGCGGAAGAAGGTCGGCAGCAGCGGCTTGCTGACCGCGACGGTCGAGGACACCGTGCCGTCGGTCTGGATCGGCGACCACTGGTGGGAGAACTGGGCGATCGCCAGGTTCAGGGTGCCGCCCGGGCGGAGCTGGGCGCGGTCGTGGGCGTTGATGTCGACCGAGGTGAGCTTGGGCATCCCGGCGTTGGCGCCGGGCACCGCGTCCGCGGCGGCGCCGTCCGACCCGGAGGAGCAGGAGCAGAGCGCCAGGGAGAGGGTGAGGACGGCGAGACCGGCGAGCTGTGCCGTCCGGTGGTGCTGGAGGCGGCGGCCCATCGGCGTGGCTCCCGGGGTGACTGTGGCGGATGGTGTGGCGTCACATCTTGCTGACCGGGAGGGGGAGTTGTCGAGGGGCGGGACGGTGGCATCCGGTGGATGCGGTCGTCCCGCCCCTCGTTCGTGTCCGGTTCGTCGGTGCCGACGGCGACGGCGACGGCGACGGGTGGCGTCAGGCGGTGGGGAACTTGTAGGTGCGTTCCTTGTCGCCGGTCTTGTCGAACAGCGAGCCGACGGCGTCCGCGACGTCCTGCGGGGTGATCGCGGCGCTCTGGCCGTTCTTCTTGGTCTTCACCTTGTCGAACACCCCGTTCAGCTGGGAGTTCAGCGCGTCGAGATCCCACTTGGGCGCGATCTTGCCGGAGGCGTCCGGGGCCAGCGTGAGCACCTTGGCGGCCGTCTTGGGGCCGAAGTCCCAGGACTTGGTGCCGGCCACGATGTGCACCTTGCCGCTGGTCACCTGCTTGCCGAGGCTGTCGGCGGCGGCCTGCAGGGCCTGGGTGGAGACCTTGGGCTGGGCGGCCGTGACGGCCAGCGCGATCGGCTGGTCGGGCTTGCCGGCGGCGCGGTCGCGGTAGGCCTGCTCGATCACGTCCAGGGCGGCGTTGGTGTCCACCGCCTGGCCGGCCTTGCTGGGGACCACGACCGGGTCGCCGTTGTCGGCGAACTTGACGTAGCCCTCCTGCAGCCCCTGGCCCGAGCCGGCCGCCAGCGAGTCCAGCGCGGCCTTGAGCTTGGCGCGGTCGATCCGGACCTCCGGGGCGACGGCCTTGGTGCCGCCCTGGATCGACTTGATCACGTCGACCGGGTTGTAGCTGTGCGCGGCGAGGCCGTCCACGGTGGCCGTGGTGTCGAAGCTCAGCCCGGCGACGGTCGGGTCGAGGTCGACCGCCTGGTCGCCGATCTTCAGCTTCAGCGGCTGTTGCCCGGCCTTGCCGACCGAGGCGTCCAGCGCGTGGATCGCCTGGTCGCGGCCGTTGCCGCCGATGTCCGTGCCGAGCACCACGGTGCCCTTGGGGATGTCGGACTGGTTGAGCATCAGGCCGGTGCCGTACGCGGCGGCGCCGAGGAAGAGCACCCCGCCGACGGCGTAGACGCCGAGCTTGACGAGCTTCTTGGCGCCACCGCGCTTGGCCTTGGCGGGGGCGGCCGGTTCGGCCTTGGCCTTGGCGGGGGCCGGGCCGGGCGGGGGAACCGGAGTGGCGCCGGGGCCGGCGCCGGGGACGGGCTGGGCGCCGGGGCCGGCCGGAGGACCGGGGACCGGAAGCGGGGTGACCTCGGTGACCTCCGGGTCGCGGCCGGGCTGCCGGGACCCGCCGGGGCCGGGCTGCGGGGCCGGCTGGGGCGCGCCCGGGAACAGCCCGCCGGGGCCCGCCGGGGTGGCGAAGGGGTCCTGGTCGGGGGCGGCCGGGCGCTGGGCGGCGAACGGGTCGGTGCCGGTCGGGGCGGAGGCGAACAGGCCCGGCTGGGGACGGCCGTCGGTGCCGCGCGGGGCGCCGTTCCGGGCGTCGTGCGGGGGCAGGCCGGGTATGGCGGCCGGCGGGGTGTTCTCGCGGATCGGCGCGAAGCCGTCCACCGAGGTGTCCTCCGGGTCGGACCCGGCCTGCGGGCGACCGCCGCGCTGCGGCAGTCCGCCCTGCTGGGGCCCGTTCGGGCGGGCCCCGTTGGCCCGGGGCGGGCCCTGCGGGAGGCCGCCCTGCTGCTGAGCCTGCCGCTGCGGACGGCCGCCGCGCGGACCGCGCGCACCGGCGGCGGTGCCGGTCCGGGCGAACGGGTCGGTGACCGGCGCGAACGGGTCGGCGGCCTCGTAGACGCCCGGCTCCTCGGCCGGGGTCCCGGCGCCGTACGGGGTGGCGGGGGCGGTCGGGGTGGGCGCGGGGCCCGGGTTGGGAGCCTTGCCCTGGGCGGGCACCGGACGGCCGTTCGGCCGGGCCGCACCGGTGGCCGGGGCCGGGCGGGCCCCGTTCGGGGCGGCCTGCGGACGGGCCTCGGCGGCGGTGCCGGGCCCGGTCGGGGCCTCCGGCGCGCTCGGGGCGCCGGCCGGCACGGCGGCCGGGGCGGGCTCGGCGGTCGGGGTCTTCTTCTGCCGCGGCCGGAACCAGGCGCCGGTGGACTCGGACTCCGAGGTCGCCGGCGGGATCGGCGGGATCTGCCACTCCGGCGGCAGGTTCGGCGGGGTGGCCGGGTGGCCACCGCCGTCCATCACGCCGAGGACGGGCGAGGCGGGCGCGGAGCGGTGCCGCGGGCCACCGGGCTCGGCCGGCTCGGCCGGGCCCTCGTCGGTTCCGGCGGTCTCGTTCTTGACGGTGCTGCGGACGACGACCGGTGGGATCGGGCGCGAGCCGGGGATGTTGATCCGGACTCGGGTGGTCAGGGTGGTCTCGGTCTTCGGACCGTCGTCCTCGCCGCCCGACCCGGTGTCGGCGCCGACCGCGGCCCGGTCGCCGCCGGGGAGGCCCGGGGTGCCGTAGGGCGGCGTGCCCGACGGGTAGGCGTCCGGGCCCGTGCGCCGGGGCGTCGGGTTGGCGTTGTCAGATTCGCGGCTGCTCAATGCTGCTCTGCTCCGGGTTCGCGGGCGGGCCGTGCGGCGCGACCGCGGTTCGTGGTCGCCGGGCCTGGGGCAAACGGCGGTCGGGTACGACGTACTGCGGGACCACCATACTGGGAAGAACTGAGCGGTGAACGGCTTCGGACAGATCCTGATACGTCCGGTTCCTCCGGTATGAGAGTACGGCGGAGTGGTCCTGACTGCGCGTTGTGCGCGCCACCGTACGCGGCCGACCGCCGGGATCAGCGAGGGGGGTTGGGCACCCCGGGGAACCAGCTGGTGCGGGTCGGCAGGGTGGCGCAGATCACGCCCAGGATCGAGCCGACGAACAGCCAGGCCAGCGAGGTGGCGTTGGACCAGAGCACGTTGTCGCCCTCCGGCCGGGGCACCATCAGCAGCAGCATCGCCAGGAACCAGCCGGCCGCGGGCATCGCGGCGCCCAGCCGGGTGCCGGTGACCCGCAGGCCCGCGTAGAAGGTCGCGGCGGTGGCGGCGAGCGCCAGCAGAACCCCCACGGGCGGCCACAGGGCCTGCACAAAGGATCCGCACACCGACACCGCGACGCCCAGCAGGAAGAACAGGACATACGCCGCGATCCGGGCGGCGCGCGGGGGTTGGGGCTCGGCCAGCCGTTCGTCGCGGGTGCCGAGGACGGCCACCGCGATCGAGCGGCTCTTCGGCTTGGCGGCGGGCGCGGTCATCGGGCGTTCCCCTCGCTGGGAGTCGGGTCGGTGCCCGGGGCCGCGGAGTCGCCCTCCAGGCCCGCGAACAGGTCGCGTTCGGGTCGTTCCGCACCGGCCCGCCCGCGCACCAACTGGTAGTACTCGGTGGCGAACAGCGGCTGGCCGAGGTGGTTGGAGAGCGCGAAGGAGGCGCCGGCCACGGTGATCTGGGTGGCGTGCGCGGCCATCGCCGCGGCCTTCCGCTCGGCGTAGCCGGTGCCGTCCAGCACGGTGGTGACCACCTCGTCGGCCACCACCCCGGGGACGTCGGCGGGTTGGGCGACGCCCGGGAAGGACGCCTCGGCGGCGGTCGCGGCGAGCCCGGCGTCGAGCACCGAGCCGGGCATCCGGTTCCAGTACACCTTGGCGATCCGCCAGGGGGCGCCGAGTTCGGGTCGGTGCGCCGGATCGGCGGCCAGCTCGTGGGCGCGCATCGCGACTCGGTGTGCCTGGATGTGGTCCGGGTGCCCGTAGCCGCCGTTGTCGTCGTACGTGACCAGCACCTGCGGGCGCACCTCGCGGATCACCGCGACCAGGTGGCCGGCCGCCTCGTCCACGTCGGCCCGCCAGAAGCAGCCGGGGGCGTCGTTGTCGGGCACGCCCATCATCCCGGAGTCGCGGTAGCGCCCCGGGCCGCCGAGGAAGCGGAAGTCGGTGACGCCGAGGGCGCGCATCGCCTCGGTCAGCTCGCCGATCCGGTGCGCGCCGAGGGTGTCGTCCCGATCAGCCGTCAGGTGGGCCAGCGCGGGTGGGATCACCTCGCCGCCCTCGCCGAGGGTGCAGGTCACCAGGGTCACCCGGGCGCCCTCGGCGGCGTACCTGGCCATGGTGGCGCCGTTGCCGATCGACTCGTCGTCGGGGTGGGCGTGCACCAGGAGGAGGCGGCGGCCGGTAGTCGCGGTCATGGGAGGAAGCCTAGGGCCTGTCGGCGGCAGGCCCTTGTCCACGGGCCGGAACGGGTCAGAGCTTCAGGCCGTTGATCATTCCGGCGAGATTGCTGGTGACCTGGCTGATCGACGGTGCGATCGAGCTGGAGGCCAGGTAGAAGCCGAGCAGTGCGCAGACGATGGCGTGTGCCAGCTTGAGGCCGGAGCGGCGGATCAGCACCACCACGATGACGAGCATCAGCACGGCTGCGGAGATGTTCATGGCCATGTGGGCTCATACCCCTTCTCGGGCGCCGCCCGCTGGGGAGGGCGGCGGTGGGACCGTACGGGAACCGGGGTGGGGTGACCGTGGCCCGGGACGGGGCCGACGATCACTCGCCTGACCAGTCATACCCGATGAGTAAGGGGAGCGTTACATTCAGTGAGTCCGCGCGCGCCGGGGCACGGGGGCACTGGTGGGGCGCATGGGCCGGTCGGAGGGGGTGTGGGCCCCTTTGGGGCGTACCCGGGGGTGATGCTCCGAACGAGTGATCGTCAGTCACCCGACTGTGGGAGTCGGCCGTCGTAGGGTCTGGTGCCATGACCTCCCACACCCCTGCGGACACCTTCCCCCGGCAGTACGCGCGGACCCTGCGCTACACCGTCGGCGCCCCCCGCTCCTTCTCCGTCGCCCCGGACGGCTCGCGGGTCGTCTTCCTGCGCTCGCGATCCGGCAGCGACCGGGCCAACCTGCTCTGGACCCTCGACACCGCCACCGGCGAGGAGCGGATCGCCGCCGACCCGGCCGTGCTGCTCGGCGGCGGCGAGGAGGACCTCTCGCCGGCCGAGAAGGCCCGCCGCGAGCGCAGCCGGGAGGGCTCGGCCGGCATCGTCGGCTACGCCCTGGACGCGGCCGGCGCCCGGGCCGCCTTCGCGCTGTCCGGCCGGCTGTTCACCGCCGACCTCGCCTCCGGCGGCACCGCCGAACTGCCCGCCGTGGGCCCGCTGCTGGACCCGCGGCTGTCCCCGGACGGCACCCACGTCGCCTACGCCAACACGGCCGGCGAACTGCGGCTGACCCGCACCGACGGCGGCGGCGACCGGGCCCTCGCCGAGCCGGACGGCCCGAACGTCACCTGGGGCCAGGCCGAGTTCATCGCCCAGGAGGAGATCGACCGCGACCGCGGCTTCTGGTGGTCCCCCGACGGCGAGCGGCTGCTGGCCGAGCGCGCCGACGACAGCCCGGTGCGCCGCTGGTGGATCGCCGACCCGGCCAACCCGGACCGCGAGCCCGCCGAGGTCGCCTACCCGGCGGCCGGCACCGCCAACGCCGAGGTCGGGCTCTGGGTGCTCGACCTGCACGGCGGGCGCACCGAAGTGGTCTGGGACCACGAGGCCTTCCCGTACCTGGCCCGGGTGCACTGGTCCGAGGGCGGCGTGCCGCTGCTGCTGGTCCAGTCCCGCGACCAGCGCAGCCAGCGGGTGCTCGGCCTGGACGTGGCCACCGGCGCCACCGAGGTGCTGTTCGAGGAGCAGGACGAGGCCTGGCTGGAGGCCTTCCCGGGGGTGCCCGCGTGGACCCCGGACGGCAAGCTGGTCCGGATCTCCGACCAGGACGGCGTGCGCGCCCTGGTGGTCGGCGACCAGGCCGTCACCGGCGCCGACCTGCACGTCCGCTCGGTCGTCGCGGTCACCGAGCGGGAGGTGTTCTTCAGCGCCGCCGGCGGCGCCGGGGAGACCGACCCCGAGCCCGGCTGGATCGCCGTCGGCCGGATCAGCCACGACGGCAAGCAGCTGGCCTGGGAGTCCGCCAACGGCCGCCCGTTCACCTCCGTCACCAGCGCGGTGCACGCCGGCGGGATCACCGTCCGGGCCACCGCCGAGCCCGACCTGCCCGGCACCCTGGTGCAGGTCGCCCGGGACCTCCCGGAGGGCCTGGTGGTCGACGACGTCGCCACCGTCACCTCGTACGCCGAGACCCCGGTCCTCACCGCCCGCCCGGTCTTCCGCTTCGCCGGGGAGCGCCGCATCCCGGCCGCCGTCTTCCTGCCCACCGGCTACGACCGCGAGCGGGACGGCCTGCTGCCCGTCCTGATGGACCCGTACGGCGGCCCGCACGGCCAGCGCGTCGTCCAGGCGCACAACCCCCACCTCAACTCCCAGTGGTTCGCCGACCAGGGCTTCGCGGTGGTCGTCGCCGACGGCCGCGGCACCCCCGGGCGCGGGCCGGCCTGGGAGAAGTCCATCGCCTTCGACTTCGCCGGGGCCACCCTGGACGACCAGGTGGACGCGCTCCGGGCGCTCGCCGGGGAGTTCCCGCTGGACCTCGACCGGGTGGCGATCCGCGGCTGGTCGTACGGCGGCTACCTCGCCGCGCTCGCCGTGCTGCGCCGCCCCGACGTGTTCCACGCGGCGGTGGCCGGGGCGCCGGTGACCGACTGGGAGCTGTACGACACCCACTACACCGAGCGCTACCTGGGCCACCCGGCCGAGCGGCCCGAGGTGTACGGGGCGAACTCGCTGACCGGGTACGCGGCCGGGCTGGAGCGCCCGCTGATGATCATCCACGGCCTGGCCGACGACAACGTGGTGGCCGCCCACACCCTGCGGCTCTCCTCGGCGCTGCTCGCCGCCGGCCGCCCGCACACCGTGCTGCCGCTCTCCGGCGTCACCCACATGACCCCGCAGGAGGAGGTCGCGGAGAACCTGCTGCTGCTCCAGGTCGAATTCGTGAAGCGCTCGCTGGGGCTGTAGCACCCCTGACCAGCCGATCCGGCGGCCGGTACCCGTGGACGGGGTGCCGGCCGCCGGCATGACATCCGTCATACCGAAGGCACGACGGCCGACACTGCCGCCGGCCCCCGCCCGAGCGGGACCCTGAAGTGGTGCGGACAGCACCGCACGCGACACCACCAGGGAAGAGGAGCCGGGCGAATGGTTACCGAGGTGGCCGCCTTCCGCGGCGTCGGCAAGAGCTACGGGCGGGTGCGCGCCGTGGACGGACTGGACCTCGTGCTGCGGCCGGGCGAGACCGTCGCCCTGCTCGGCCCGAACGGCGCCGGCAAGTCCACCAGCCTGGACCTGCTGCTCGGGCTGCGGGAGCCCGACCAGGGCAGCGTCACGCTGTTCGGCGGCACCCCGCGGGCGGCGATCGAGGACGGCCGGGTCGGCGCGATGCTGCAGAGCGGCGGGCTGATGACCGACGTCAAGGTCCGCGAACTGGTCGAACTCGCCTGCAAGGTGCACCCGCGCGGCCGGTCGGTCACGGAGGTGCTGACCGACGCCGGGATCACCGAGCTCGCCGAGCGCCGGGTGGACAAGCTGTCCGGCGGCCAGGAGCAGCGGGTCCGCTTCGCCCTGGCGATCGCCGGCGACAGCGACCTGATCGTGCTGGACGAGCCAACCACGGGCATGGACGTCAGCGTCCGGCAGGCGTTCTGGGCGAGCATGCGGGCCCAGGCCGACGCCGGGCGCACGGTGCTGTTCGCCACCCACTACCTGGAGGAGGCCGACTCGATCGCCGACCGCGTCCTGGTGCTGCACCGGGGCCGGCTGATCGCCGACGGCAGCTCGGCGGAGATCAAGGCGCGCGCAGGGGCCCGCCGGATCGCCTTCGAACTCCACGACGCCGACGTCGCCGCGGACGCCGCCCGCTTCGACGAGGCCGTGCTGCGGGCCCTGCCGGGCGTGCAGTCGCTGGACGTCACCGCCCGCGTCCCGGGGGTGCGGACGGTACGGATCCGGACCTCGGACGCCGACGCCAGCATGGCCGGCATCTACCGGGCGGGCCTGTACCCGCGCGGGCTGGAGGTCGCCGGGGTGGGCCTGGAGCAGGCCTTCCTGACCATCACGGGCGAGCTGGACAAGCAGGACCTGGCAGAGGAGAGCGCGCGATGACCACCCTGATCAAGCTGGAGATCCTGCGGACCCTCCGCAACCGGCGCTACCTGTTCTTCACCGTCGTCTACCCGGCGCTGATGTACGTCTTCTTCATCAACGCCTACGGCTCCGGCAACCAGGCCGGCGGCCTGCCCGTGAAGACCTACTTCATGGTCTCGATGGCCACCTTCGGCGCGGTCGGCGCGGTGCTCACCGGCAGCGCCCAGCGGATCTCGCTGGAGCGCAAGAGCGGCTGGACGCGCCAGCTGCGGCTGACCGCCCTGCCGGGCCGGGCGTACACCGTCGGCAAGATCGCGGCGACCGCGGTGACCACGCTGCCGGCGATCCTGGTGGTCTTCGCGGTCGGCGCGAGCCAGGGCGTCTCGCTGAGCGTGCCGCAGTGGATCGGGCTGGCGGTCGCGCTCTGGCTGGGCAGCTTCGTCTTCGCCGCGCTGGGGGTGGCGCTGGGCTACGCGGCGGCGCCGGACGCGGTGCAGCCGATCGTGATGATCACCTACATGGCGATGGCGCTGCTCGGCGGCACCTGGTTCCCGGTGAGCGGTTCGCTGGAGAGGTTCGCCCGGTTCAACCCGGTGTTCCTGTACAACAAGCTGGCCACCTTCACCCAGCCCGGCCACTCGCTGGACCTGGCCGCCGTCTCCGGGCTGGTCGCCTTCTTCGCGGTGTTCGTGGCCGCCGCCACGGTCCTGTACCGGCGTGACACCCGCCAGGCATGATGATCCACATGAGTGACGAGCGCCGGACCCGACGCCCCGACGAGTCGACGGAGGCGGGTCCGGCGCGCGCGTCCTTCATGAACGTCCCCGGCGCCCCGGTCGAGACCCGGAGGCAGCTGATGGTCAAGGTCGCCTGGATGCTGCTGTGGATGATCTACCTGGCCTACCCGGCGAGCGACCTGGTCAACGGCGGCCACAGCCCGGCCGGGCAGGCGATCGGCTGGGTCTGCCTGGCGGTCTTCGTGGTCGCCTACGTGCTGCTGGTGTTCTTCCGCTCGCAGGCCGGGATGAAGCCGCGGGCCTGCCAGGTGATCGTCGGGACGATGATCGTGCTCGCGGTGGGCTCCTCCTTCGCGCTCGGCGGCGCTTTCCTCACCATGTTCATCTACGCCTCGGTCTGCCTCGCGGTCGTCACCCCGCCGAACCTCGCGCCGCGCGCGCTCGTCGGCATGGCCGTGCTCACCGCCGCGACCGGCGTGCTGATCCACGCCGGGAGCGACAACGTCACCACCTTCGCGTTCAGCGCCTTCCTCTCCGGCGTCGCGATGACCGGCCTGCAGCGGCTGGTGGCCACCATGAAGGAGCTGCGCGAGGCCCGGGCCGCCGTCGCCCACCTGGCCGCCTCCGAGGAGCGGCTGCGGCTCGCCCGCGACCTGCACGACCTGCTCGGGCACTCGCTCTCGCTGATCACCCTGAAGAGCGAGCTGGCCGGCCGGTTCATGGACGCGGGCAAGGACGAGGCGGCCCGGGCCCAGGTCGCCGACATCGAGCAGGTCGCCCGGCAGTCGCTGATCGACGTGCGCGAGGCGGTGACCGGCTTCCGCCGCCCCACCCTGCCGGTCGAACTGGCCGCCGCCCGTACCGCGCTGTCCGCCGCGCAGGTCCGCCTGGAGGCCGCGCCGGAACTGGTGGACGCCTGGCCGTCGCTGGCCGACGAGGAGGCGGGCGCGCTGGCCTGGGCGCTGCGCGAGGCCGTCACCAACATCGTCCGGCACGGCGAGGGCGCCACCGTCTGCACCGTGACGGCGGACGAGAGCTGGGAGGGCAGCGGCGAGCGGTACGCCGTCCTGGAGATCACCGACGACGGGCGCGGGCCGGGCAAGTCCCAGCCGGGGAACGGGCTCTCCGGGCTGGGGGAGCGCCTCGCCCTGGTCGGCGGGCGGCTGGAGACCGGCCCGGGACCGCGCGGCAAGGGCTTCCGGGTCCGGGCCTCGGTGCCGCTGCGCACGGTGCCGGCGCCGTCCCCGCAGGTTCCCTAGCTCTCCGGTGCCAGGGCGCGGTGGTGGCGGACTGCGGGGCGGTCGTCGATGAGCGCCCGAACATCCCCACCCGTTCCGCCGGGTGACAGGCCATAAGGTCTTGGCCATGGGTAACGCAGAGAACAGTCCCTCGATCCGCGTGCTGCTCGCCGAGGACCAGGGGATGGTCCGGGAGGCGCTGGCCGCGCTGCTCGGGCTGGAGGGGGACATCGACGTCGTCGCGCAGGTGGGCCGCGGGGACGAGGTGGTGGCGGCGGTGCTGGCGAACGACGTGCAGGTCGCCGTGCTGGACATCGAGATGCCGGGGATGACGGGCATCGAGGCGGCCGCCGAACTGCACCGCCGGTCGCCCGGGACGAAGGTGGTCATCGCGACGACCTTCGGCCGGCCCGGCTATCTGCGCCGGGCGATGGAGTCCGGCGCGGACGCCTTCCTGGTGAAGGACGCGCCCGCCTCCGAGCTGGCCGAGGCGATCCGCCGGGTGCTGCGCGGCGAGCGGGTGATCGACCCGGCGCTGGCGGCGGCCGCGCTGGCGGAGGGCGCCAACCCGCTGACCGCGCGCGAGCGGGACGTGCTGGGCGCGGCCTCGGACGGCGCGGTGAACGCGGACATCGCCAGGCGGCTGCACCTGTCGGAGGGGACGGTCCGCAACTACCTCTCGATGGCGATCCAGAAGACCGAGGCCCGCAACCGCACCGAGGCGGTCCGGATCGCCCGGGAGAAGGGCTGGCTGTAACTCCGTCGGTTTGCGGCTCAGTTGAGCCGGTGGCGGGCCGCCCGGGCCTCCTGGCGGACCTTCGCGGCGGTGTCCGGGTCGAAGGCGTCCAGGATCCGCGCGTAGTCGTCCATCTCCGCCGCGCCGCCGAGGAAGTCGCCCATCCGCACCAGGAGTTCGGCCCGCTCCAGGCGGAGCTGGGCCGGGTGCCGGGGGAGCAGCAGGGCGAGTTCGGTGGCCCACAGCTGGGTGCGGGCCTGTTCGGGCCGCTCGGCGGCCCAGACCCGGATGTTGCCGAGCACCCGCAGCACGATGTCCAGCGGCTGGGCGGGGGTGAGCAGGGTGGGGGTGAAGTCGTGCCCGGAGGCGGCGACCAGCCGTTCGACGTCGGCCGGGTCGAGCAGCCGTCCGCCGTGGAACGGGTCGGCGAGGACGTACTCCTCGCCGCCGCCCGGGCCGCCGACCGCGACGATGAAGTGGCCGGGCAGGGCGATGCCGTGGACGGTGAGCCCGGCGCGCCGGCCGACCGCCGCCCAGACCAGCGAGAGCATGATCGGCAGGCCGCGCCGCCGGCGCAGCACGTCCGGCAGCAGTGAGGACTCCAGCCGCCGGTAGTCGGACTGCCGCCCGTGGAAGCGTTCCCGCCCGCCGAGCACGGCGGCGAGCAGGGCGGCGGTCTCCTCCGGCCCGGACGGTGAGCGTTCGGCCACGGCCTGCCGGACGGCCGTCGCGTGCCGGTCGAGGGCGGCCTCGCAGGCGGCCAGCACGGTGTCCACGCCGGGCGGATCGCCCGGATCGCCCGGGTCGAGGACGGGGTCGTGCTCGGCGGCGGCGAGCAGGCAGAGCAGCACCGGGTCGGGCTGCTCGGCGCGGGCGGCGGTCCGGAAGCGGTCTCTGCTCTGCTCGGTCACGGTGACGGCGACGGCCTTCGTACGACGGACGGACAAGCGGACATACCAGGATGGAACGGTCGGGCGGCTACTCCTGGGGAAGGAGCGCGTAGTGGTAAGTGTGACTGGTCGTGAAGCCGAGTCCGTCATAGAGCGCGATCGCGGCCTCGTTGCCGGCCTCGACCTGCAGGTACGCGCCGCTCGCGCCCTCCTCCGCCGCGCGGGCCGCGAGCACCGCCATGACCGCCGTCGCCAGCCCGGCCCGGCGGGCGTACGGCTGCACCTCGATCGCGCCGAAGCAGGCCCACGGGCCGTCGATGACGCAGCGTCCGATCGCCAGCGGCGGCTGTCCGGGGGCGCCGGGCACGGTGGCGAACCAGACCGAGGGGCCGCCGTGCAGGACGTGCCGGGCCGCCGCGCGCACCGCCGGGTCCTCGCTCAGCTTCCCGTACAGGGACAGCCAGCCGTCGTCGGCCGTTCGCGAGAGCCGCACCCGCCCGTGCCCGGCGCCGGTCCGGGCCAGCGCGGCCAGCGGGGCGGTGCGCACCGTGGTGGGGGAGCGCGGCGGGCCGAGCAGCGGCCGGAGCTCGTCGGCCGTCCCGGGGGTGACCACCTCGACCAGGGCGGGCAGTCCGCGCGCCGCGTACCAGTCCCGGACGACGGCCAGCGCCCCGGGCAGCGGCATGCCCGGGTCGCCGAGCGCCTGGACGGAGTTGGCCCGCTGGGTGAACCCGGCCGCGGCGCGCAGCGTCCACGCGCCGAGCGCCTCCTGTTCGACCCCGGGCCAGCCGCGCCCGGCGGTCCGCTGCAGTTCGACCGGGGTGGCGGCGGGGAGCGGCGCGCGCCGGGCCGGGAACGGCGGCACGACCTTGCCCGCGACCAGCAGCTTCTCCGGGAAGGTGACCGGCCCGCCGGAGCGGGGCTCGACCGTCAGCCCTTGATCGTCCCACGATGTGAGCACGCCGATCACATCGCGGAACACCGGGCGGTCGTCCACGAACTCCGAGAGGCGTCGCGCGGAGACTCGAAGTCCCACGTCAGAGCGATCTATCCGGACTTCCGGACGGCTCTCCCGCTGGTCTCGGGTCATGATCCGGCCACCTCCTGTGCATTTGCCTGCTCCGACCCGCGATACTAGGGGCGGGCATCGACGACGCCGCGCTCACCGCGCACGGCAGCAGAACAGAACGGGCCGCCAGGCCCTTCCGAGGAGGAACGACAGCGTGACCTACGTCATCGCGCAGCCTTGTGTCGACGTGAAGGACAAGGCGTGCATCGAAGAGTGCCCGGTTGACTGCATCTACGAGGGCCAGCGCTCCCTCTACATCCACCCGGATGAGTGTGTCGACTGTGGCGCGTGCGAGCCGGTCTGCCCGGTCGAGGCGATCTTCTACGAGGACGACACCCCGGAGGAGTGGAAGGACTACTACAAGGCGAACGTCGAGTTCTTCGACGACCTGGGCTCGCCCGGTGGCGCCTCGAAGCTCGGCCTGATCGAGCGGGACCACCCGTTCATCGCCGCTCTGCCGCCGCAGAACGCCGACCACTGACGATCGGTGGCTACTGAGCTGTGAACACCAACAGCACGCGCGCGCCGTTCCCGGGCCACCCGGGGGCGGCGCGCCGCGTTTCCGACCGGCTCCCCGTGTTCCCCTGGGACAAGCTGGAGCCGTACAAGGCCACCGCCCTCGCCCACCCCGGCGGCCTCTGCGACTTCTCCGTCGGCACCCCCGTGGACCCCGTCCCCGAGGTGATCCAGAAGGCACTGGCCGCGCACAGCGACACGCCCGGCTACCCGACCGTCTGGGGCCCGCTGGAGCTGCGCGAGACGATCGCCGGCTGGCTGCACCGCCGCTGCGGCGCGGAGATCGGCCCGCGGGCCGTCCTGCCGACCGTCGGCTCCAAGGAGCTGGTGGCCTCGCTGCCGACCCAGCTCGGCCTCGGCCCGGGTGACCAGGTCGCCTACCCCCGGCTGGCCTACCCGACCTACGAGGTGGGTGCACGGCTGTGCGGCGCCGAGCCGGTCGAGTACGACTCGGTGGACGAGCTGGACGGCTCCCGGGTGCGCCTGCTCTGGGTGAACTCGCCGTCCAACCCGACCGGCCGGGTGCTCGGCGCGGACGAGCTGCGCCGCGCCGTCGAGTGGGCCCGGGAGCACCGGGTGCTGCTGGTCAGCGACGAGTGCTACTTCGAGCTGGGCTGGGAGGCCGAGCCGGTCTCGGTGCTGCACCCGGACGTCTGCGGCACCGACCACGAGGGCCTGCTGGCCGTCCACTCGCTCTCCAAGCGCTCCAACCTGGCCGGCTACCGCGCCTCCTTCGTGGCGGGCGACCCGGTGGTGGTCCAGGAGCTGCTGGGGCTTCGCAAGCACGGCGGCATGATCGTGCCGGCGCCGGTCCAGGCGGCGACCGTCGCGGCGCTGACGGACGACGCGCACGTGGCCGAGCAGCGGGAGCGGTACGCGGCCCGGCGCTCGGCGCTGCGGGCGGCGCTGGAGGCCTCCGGCTTCCGGGTCGAGCACTCGGAGGCGAGCCTCTACCTGTGGGCGACCCAGGACCGCCCGTGCTGGGAGACGGTGGCCGAACTGGCCGCGCTGGGCATCCTGGTGGCGCCCGGTGACTTCTACGGGCCGGCCGGCGGCGAGTTCGTCCGGGTCGCGTTCACCGCGACGGACGAGCGGGTCGCCGCGGCCGTGGAGCGGCTGACCGCGGCACGCTGACGGTACGACGGAAGGGGCCGGTGTTCCGAACGGAACACCGGCCCCTTCGGCGTCGGGACTACAGCGGCAGGCCGCTGATGCTGCCGCCGTTCACGCCGCCCAGCAGGCCGCCGACCGGGCCGAGCGCGCCGGTCAGGCCGGACAGCGGGTTGTTCGGGCCGAGGTCGGCGCCGCCGAGCCGGTTGGCCGAGCCGTGCTCCGCCAGGCCCAGCACGTCGGTGCCGGGCAGGCCGCCGGGCAGCGCGTGCTCGACCGGGCCGAGCGGCAGGGCGCGCTCGACCGCGCTGGTCGGCAGCGCGTCGGTGACGGCGTTGGTGCTGGGGACGGCGCCGGAGAGCTTGTCGGCGCCGGGCAGCGCGTGGGCGAGTGCGCCCGCCTGGCCGAGACCGCCGACCGGGCTGGTGCCGGCTTCGGCGCTGCGGGTGCCCATGCCCTTGCCGGTCACGGCCTCGCCGAGCTTGCCGGCCAGGGCCGAGGCGACCTTCGGGGTGACGGCGGAGAGCTGGCCGGTGGTGGCGGCGGTCTGGTCGACCGGCGCGGTCAGCGAGCTGGCCTTCTCGTTCGCCTCGGGGAGCTGGTGGGCGACGATGTTGCCGGCGGCGTCGGCGGAGGCCGGTACACCCGCGGCGACGGTGGCGGCGCCGGTGGTGCCGGCCGCCTGGCCGAGCTGGTGGGTGGTGTGCTGCAGGGTGGAACCGGTGTCGGTGTTGGTCAGCTGGCCCAGCGGCGCCGCGAGGTCGCTCTTGGGAAGCAGGGCGTCCCCGCCCAGTGCGGACGCGGAGCCGGCCGCGACCAGCGGGGTCGCTCCGGCCGCCACGACGAGCGCGGCCTGGGCGATCCGGCGCGTGAGGGGGTGAGACATGAGGCTCCTCGAAGGGGTCTGGGTCCGTCCCGTCCGCCGGGTGGACGACCCGGGTGCGGACGGGACCTGGCGGACGACCTTGTTACCGCTTGAGAAGCCAGAAGGTTTCGGCCGGTGCAAGGAAATAGCCTGACTGACCATCAGATCGTAGGACCGCAGCGGTGGTCCTTCCCGGCCTTGCCGGAGGCCGTCGGACCGGCTCCGGCCAAGGGAAGTGACGGTTCTCCGGCCGGGGTCGCCGGAACGGACGGCCGGTCCACCGCAGTTGACCGGAATCACCCGTCCGGCGGCAACCCGAACGTGTGTCCGTCAGCCCTTCCCGTACGGGGCCAGGGTGACCTGGACGAGCTTGGCGGACGTCCCCGAGGTCTGGTTCTGCCAGCCGTCCTCGGACTCGGACTTGCGCCAGATCTTCCCGTCGTAGGCGACCGTCGCGATGCCCAGCTGCTGGGCCTGGGCGACCGCCCAGTGGGCCACCTCCCAGCCGCTGGCTCGCTCGGCGCCCGCCCCCGCGTCGGCCCCGGTGTCCGCCGAGGTGGTCAGCGCGGCGGTGGCCGGATCCGGGGTCAGCGCGACGGCGTTCTCCGCGCCCTTGATCGTCGAGGCGTAGCCGGCGGCCGGGGTGACCGTCTTGCCGAACTCCCGGCGCACCCGGTCCGACAGCACCTGGGCGCGGTCCGGCTGGGCGGCCGGGGCGGCCGAGGCGCCGGCGGTCGGCGACGGCGAGTCGGCCGGGTCCGGCTTGGCGTAGTCCTTCACCACGCAACTGAACGAGGCGGGCTCCCGGCCGGCCAGCGCCGAGGCGAGCAGGGTCGCCTTGGTCTCGTGCTTGGCGTACGCCTGCGGGTAGCCGCTCTTCTGCACCGCCTGGGCCGCGTCGGTCAGCGGCATCCTGGTGTAGCCGGGCACCTTGACCAGGCCGTCCAGGAACTTGTTGGTCGCGTACACCGGGTCCGCGATCTGGTCCGGGGTGCCCCAGCCCATCGAGGGCCGCTGCTGGAACAGGCCGATCGAGTCCCGGTCGCCGCCCGCGAGGTTGCGCAGCTTGGACTCCTGCATCGCGGTCGCCAGCGAGATCGCCGTCGCCCGGTCCGGTAGCCCGCGCGCACGCGCCACCGCGGCGATCGTCGCCGCGTTGGCGGCCTGCGGCAGCTCCAGCGTGCCGCTGCCGGCCGCGGTCTTCACCGTGCACTCCTCCGAGGCGCCCTGCCGGAACCCGAACCACCAGATCCCGACCACCGCCAGGCCCGCGACCATCGCCAGGCCCAACAGCCCGACCAGCACGAGCAACAGCGCACGCACCGGACCGCGGCGGCGGGGCGCCACATCATCGCCCAGCTCCTCGCCCAGCTCATCGCTGTGCCTTCTCCTGGCCACCGTCGCCCCTCTCGCGCCCTGCCTGCTTGATCCGACACCGTACCCACTCGGACGGATGTGCGGCGCACTCCGGTTGCCGATCCACGGGCGTTCCGCGTCACAGGACGACCACACCGGGTGCACGACCGCCGGGCCGGGACACGCCCTAGGCTGGCGCCATGAGCAGCCCGAACCCGACGCCCCTGGACCTGACCCTCGACGGCGGCACGCTGACCGCCCGGCTCGTCGACTTCCCCTCGGTGAGCGGCGACGAGCAGGCACTCGCCGACGCCGTCGAGGCCGCCCTGCGCGGCTACCCCCACCTGACCGTGGACCGCCACGGCAACAACGTGGTGGCCCGCACCAACCTGGGCCGCGCCGAACGCGTCGTGCTGGCCGGCCACCTGGACACCGTGCCGATCGCCGACAACCTGCCCTCGTACGTCGACGACGACCTGCTCTACGGCTGCGGCACCTCGGACATGAAGTCCGGTGTGGCGGTGGCGCTGCGGCTCGCCGCCACCCTGCCCGAGCCCAACCGCGACCTCACCTACGTGTTCTACGACTGCGAGGAGGTGGAGGCCGACCGCAACGGCCTCGGCCACCTCGCCAAGGACCACCCGGACTGGCTGGCCGCCGACTTCGCGGTGCTGATGGAGCCCAGCGGCGCCATGGTCGAGGGCGGCTGCCAGGGCACCCTGCGGGCGCAGCTGCGGCTCACCGGCGTGCGCGCCCACGCGGCCCGCAGCTGGCTCGGCGACAACGCCATCCACCACGCCGCCGAGGCGCTCACCCGGCTGGCGAACTACCGGCCGCGCCGGGTGGAGATCGACGGCCTGGAGTACCGCGAGGGCCTCAACGCGGTGCGGATCGACGGCGGCGTGGCCGGCAACGTGATCCCGGACGAGTGCGTGATCACCATCAACTTCCGCTACGCGCCGGACCGCAGCGAGGCCGAGGCGGAGAAGCACGTCCGCGAGGTCTTCGACGGCTTCGAGCTGACCGTGACCGACTTCGCCCCGGGCGCCCTCCCGGGCCTCTCCCAGCCCGCCGCCCAGGCCTTCCTGGCAGCCACCGGCGGCCAGGCCCGCGCCAAGTTCGGCTGGACCGACGTCGCCCGGTTCAGCGCGCTCGGCGTCCCGGCGGTCAACTACGGCCCCGGCGACCCGGACTACGCGCACAAGCGGGACGAGCACTGCTCGCTGACCGCCATCGCCGAGACCGAGGCCCGGCTGCGCGCCTGGCTGACCAGCTGACCAGCTGACCAGCCGACCAGTCGAAGCAGAAGACGTTCGAGGCCGATCCGTCCGGGTCGAACGCCATCTTCCGGTTGCCCAACCGACCTTCCCCCGTTGCCTGAAAACGGGGGAGGGCGGGCGTAGGGTTTCGTCATGACAGGCACAGGAGACGACAAGCACTACGGACACGGCCCCGAGCAGGTCGGCGTGCCGCGGAAGAAGAAGGCCTGGCCCGAGAAGCAGAAGGGCCCGGTGCTGGTGCGCCGGGACCAGGTCGGCACCAGCACCACGGACCAGCGCCTGCTGGACACCACCGGTCCCACCGACTGGCTGCACACCGACCCCTGGCGGGTGCTGCGGATCACCTCCGAGTTCGTCGAGGGATTCGGCGCCCTGGCCGAACTCCCGCCCGCGATCAGCGTGTTCGGTTCGGCCCGGACCCCGGCGGACTCTCCCGAGTACGAGGCCGGGGTGACCATCGGCCGGGCCCTCGCCGAGGCCGGCTACGCGGTGGTCACCGGCGGCGGCCCGGGCGCGATGGAGGCCGCGAACCGCGGCGCCTCGGAGGGCGGCGGCCTCAGCGTCGGGCTCGGCATCGAGCTGCCCTTCGAGCAGGGCCTCAACGAGTTCGTCGACCTCGGGCTGAACTTCCGCTACTTCTTCGTCCGCAAGACGATGTTCGTGAAGTACGCGCAGGGCTTCGTGGTCCTGCCCGGCGGACTCGGCACGCTGGACGAGCTGTTCGAGGCGCTCACCCTGGTGCAGACGAAGAAGGTCACCCGCTTCCCGGTGATCCTCTTCGGCAGCGCCTACTGGGGCGGCCTCTACGAGTGGCTGAAGAACACCCTGGTCGCCCAGGGCAAGGCGGCCCCGCACGACCTGGAGCTGTTCCACATCACCGACGAGATCGACGAGGTCCTGAAGATCCTCGCCGAGGCCCGCCGGCCCGCCGACGAGATCTAGCGCGAGCGAGCCGAAGGGGCGCGCCGGTGCCGGAAGGCGAGGAGCGACCGGCGAGGCACGAGCGCCGGAGCGACGACCGTCGGCACCGGGGCCGGGCGCCCCGGAGGCGAGCCGAGCGCCAGATGCTCGGACGAGCGAGCGTCAGAAGGAGGCGAGCCGAGCGCCGGAGGGGAAAGCCTCAGGCCAGCCCCCGGCGGGCGACCGCCGGGGGGCGGGTGCCCCGGATCGAGGCGACCATGTCCAGCACCTGGCGGGTCTCCTCGACCTGGTGCACCCGGTAGACCTGGGCGCCCAGCCAGGCCGAGACCGCCGTGGTGGCCAGGGTGCCGAGCAGCCGCTCGTTCACCGGCCGGTCCAGGGTCTCGCCGACGAAGTCCTTGTTGGAGAGCGAGACCAGCACCGGGAAGCCGGTCGCGGTCATCTCCGGCAGCCGCCGGGTGGCCTCCAGCGAGTGCCGGGTGTTCTTGCCGAAGTCGTGCCCCGGGTCGATGATCACGGCGTCCCGGCGGACGCCCAGCTCCACCGCCCGCTCGGCCAGTCCGACGGTGACCCGCAGGATGTCCGCCATCACGTCCTCGTACCCGGCCCGGTGCGGCCGGGTGCGCGGCTCGGCGCCGCCCGCGTGGGTGCAGACCAGCCCGGCGTCGTACCGGGCGGCCACCTCGGCGAGCCGGGGATCGACCCCGCCCCAGGCGTCGTTCAGCAGGTCCGCGCCCACCTCGCAGACCGCCTCGCCTACCTCGTGCCGCCAGGTGTCCACGCTGATCACCGCCTCGGGGTGGCGCTTGCGCAGCTCGGCCACGAACGGCACGGTGCGCCGCAGTTCCTCCTCGACCGTGACCTCGTCGCCCGGGCCGGCCTTCACCCCGCCGATGTCCAGGATCGCCGCGCCCTGGGCCATCGCGCGGTCGGCTGCGGCGAAGGCGGCCTCGTCGGCGAAGGTCGCGCCCTTGTCGAAGAACGAGTCAGGGGTCCGGTTCACGATGGCCATGATCACCAGCTCGTCGTCACCGAATTCGCGCGGTCCCAGGCGCAGTGCCACCGATGTCTCCTCCACAGCTCCTGCGGGTGCGATGATGGCCCCCGGCCTCACTAGGGACCATGCTGTCATGATCAGCCCGGTTCCCTGGCACCTCGGAGGAGGCCGACCGGGAGTTCGGGAGGACAGCTCGTGTTCTGGGTGATCGTGGTCGCCATGGCCGTGGTGGTCGGCGGCGCCGCGCTGGTGGCGCTCGGCGGTGGCGGCTCGATGCCGGAGGCGGTGCCGGACCGCATCGCCGCCCGGCTGCCGCAGGACCGGCCGCTGACCAAGACGGACGTGGACGAGCTGCGCCTGCCGATGGCCGTGCGGGGCTACCGGATGGACGAGGTGGACGACGTCCTGGACCGCCTCGGTGCCGAACTCGCCTACCGCGACTCGCGGATCGCCGAGCTGGAGGCCGCCGCCCACCTGCGCGGCGCGGTCGAGGCCGGCACCGCCCCCGACCCGGCCGCCGAACCCCTGCCCGGCCTGGAGCAGTTCGCCGCGGTGGTCGAGCCCGCGGTGGCGCTCACCAAGTCGCAGGCCCCCGAGGACGCTAAGCCGGTGAAGGAGAAGTGACCGCGGTGACCGACGGCGCCGTCCTCGGTGCGGACGGCCTGCGCCGCTGCGGCTGGGGCGACTCCACCGACGACTACCGGGTCTATCACGACACCGAGTGGGGCCGGCCGGTGCACGGCGACGACGCCCTGTTCGAACGGGTCTGCCTGGAGGCCTTCCAGTCCGGCCTGTCCTGGCTGACCATCCTGCGCCGCCGGGAGGGCTTCCGGGCCGCGTTCGCGGGCTTCGAGATCGGCAAGGTCGCCGAGTTCGGCGAGGCCGACAAGGAGCGGCTGCTCGCCGACGCCGGCATCATCCGCAACCGGGCCAAGATCGAGGCGGCGATCGCCAACGCCCGGGTCGCCCGCGACCTGGACGGCGGCCTCGACGCGCTGATCTGGCAGTTCGCCGCCGACCCGGACCGGCCGGCCCCGCGCACGCTGGGCGAGGTGCCGGCCGTCACCCCCGAGTCGACGGCGCTGGCGAAGGCGCTGAAGAAGGCGGGCTTCCGCTTCGTCGGCCCGACCACCGCCTACGCCCTGATGCAGGCCTGCGGCCTGGTCGACGACCACCTGGCGGACTGCCACGTCCGCGCCGGCGGGGCGGAGAAGCGCTAGGCCCTGTCTTCAGACTCCCGTCTGCGGGCCGCCGCCGGGGCACGCACCTCGCCGCGTCGTCGGTCGCCGATGCGCTGCATCGGGCGCCGCCCCCAGCCTCCGGCCGGGAGGTGCCCCCCACCACCTCCGCCTTGCGACGCACGCACCCCAACGCCGCCCCGCCCGCTCTCCGGGCGGACGACGGGAGTTCGAAGACAGGGCCTAGCGGCCCACGTACTCGGGCTTCTCCTTGGCGATGAAGGCGCGTACCGCGATCCGGTGGTCCTCGCTCTCCCCGGCCAGGGTCTGCAACTCGTCCTCCTTGTCCAGCAGTTCGTCCAGCGAGTGCGAGGCGCCGTACGCCAGCGACTCCTTGATGGCGCCGTAGGCCACCGTCGGGCCCGCGGCCAGCTCGCGGGCGAAGACCCGCGCGGTGGCCGCGAGTTCGTCGGCCGGCACGACCTTGGTGGCCAGGCCCAGCTCCATCGCCTCCGCGGCCTTGACCGTCCGGGGCAGCATCAGCAGCTCGGTGGCCTTGGCGTGTCCGACCAGCCGGGGCAGCGTCCAGGACGCGCCGGAGTCGGCGGTCAGGCCGATCCCGGCGAAGGCGGTGTTGAAGCCGGCCCGGTCGGAGAGGATCCGGAAGTCGCAGGCGAAGGCGAGCGAGGCGCCCGCGCCGGCCGCCACCCCGCCGACCGCGGCGACGGTCGGCTTGCGCATCCCGGCCAGCGCGCGGGTCAGCGGGTTGTAGTGCTCGGCGACGGTCCGCAGCGCGCCCTCACCGGTCTCCTCGAAGCGCTTCAGCAGCGCCAGGTGCTCGTTGAGGTCCTGTCCGACGCAGAACGCCCGCTCGCCGGCCCCGGTCAGCAGCACCGCCCGCACCGCCGGGCTCCCGGCGGCCTCGGTCACGGCGTCGCGCAGCGCGACCTTGGTGGCCACGTCCAGGGCGTTCATCGCCTCCGGGCGGTTGATGGTGATGACGGCCAGGCCGCCGTCCAGCTCGTACAGCACGGAATCGGACATGGGGGAGGGCTCCCTAAACGGTCGTCGCGTCGGTGGTCGTGCCAGGATGCCGGAGCGGAGGGCCGCCTGGGAGTGTGAGGTATCGCACCTTCCGGTGGTGCCCCCACCGCCGCCACGCCGGGGCTTATGGCGCCAATTGCGACGGTTGCGGCCGGTCCGGCCGTGGATGCACCGAGAGTGATGTTGGTCATCAGGCCGTGGCATGCGGGATAATGGCTTCCGATCAATGCGTTCGATACCGGCGGTGGACGGACTGCCGGTGCGTAGCTGAGCGGTTGCAGGAAGGGGAACGAGCATGGCGGCCATGAAGCCGCGGACGGGTGACGGCCCGCTCGAAGTCACCAAAGAGGGGCGAGGCATCATCATGCGCGTTCCGCTCGAAGGCGGCGGACGCCTCGTGGTGGAGCTCACGCCTGACGAGGCCGACGCCCTGGGCGATGCCCTGAAGAAGGTCACCGGCTGACCGCAGCGGGTGCTCGCCGTCTCCTGGAGACGTACTGCCGGGCCCGGGTACGACGTCACGTCGGCCCGGGCCCGTGCGTTCTCCCGGTGCCCCCCGCGGGCCCCGGGGCGTGCCCGGCTAGCGCTTGACGGCGCAGAGCAGTCCGTCCGAGACCGGCAGCAGTGCGGGCAGCAGCGCCTCGCTCTCCCGGACGTCCCGGACGAGGTCGCGCACCGCGCCGGTCTGCGGGTCCTGCAGCTCGGGCTCGGCGAGCCGGCCCTCCTGGAAGACCCCCTCGAAGCAGACCATCCCGCCCGGCCGCAACAGCCGCAGCGACTCCAGCAGGTACTCGCGGGACTCGGCCGGGTCCCCGTCGCAGAACACCAGGTCGTATTGGCCGTCGGCGAGCCGGGGCAGCACGTCCAGGGCCCGGCCCGGTATGAACCGCGAGCGGTTGGCCGCGAACCCGGCCGCCTGGTAGGCCTCGCGGGCCAGTTGCTGGCGCACCGGCTCGGAGTCGACGGTGGTGAGCACGCCGTCCGGCCGCATCCCGCGCAGCAGGTAGACCCCGGACACCCCGGTGCCGGTGCCGATCTCGGCCACCGCCTTGGCGTCCAGGGCCGCGGCCAGTAGGCGCAGGCAGGCTCCGCCGCTCGGCCCGATGGCCCGTATCCCGGTCCTCGCGGACTGGGCCCGGGCGTAGGTCAGCACCGCGTCCTCGCCCACGTAGGTGTCGGCGAGGGCCGCGCGCGCGGGCCCGAACTCGCTGATGGCTGCCTCTTTCGGAGCCCCGGGTGGCGGCCCGGTGCGGAGGGATGTCGATATTTCCTGCCACAGGTTACTGGCCGGGCGGGAACCGCGTACGGCGGCGGGCCGTTGTCACTGAGGACCGGGTGCGCAAGACCTCCCGGACACTTTTATCCGGGCTTGACGGGTGAGGTGGATATGGTGGTGGCCCTGCTGGGCAGAAGAGCCGACCGAGGAGGTGTGGCCGAGGGCGACGTCCCTGTGCGGCGGCACTTCCGCGGCACCGCGTCGGCCCGTACGCCGAAGCCCGTGATGAACCAGCCTGCGCACTCCGACCTGGACCAGCCCGCCGCCGAGACGCCGGCCGCCGGTACCACCGAGGCCCCTGTCCTCGCGACCTTCGCCGAAGGTCCCGACGCGCAGACCTGGACTCCTCCCACGTGGGAGGAGATCGTCGAGGCCCACAGCGCCCGCGTCTACCGCCTGGCCTACCGCCTGACGGGCAACCAGCACGACGCCGAGGACCTCACCCAGGAGGTCTTCGTCCGGGTGTTCCGTTCGCTGTCCACCTACACCCCCGGCACGTTCGAGGGCTGGCTGCACCGGATCACCACCAACCTGTTCCTGGACATGGTCCGCCGCCGCCAGCGCATCCGCTTCGACGCGCTCGGCGAGGACGCGGCCGAGCGGCTCGCCTCCCGCGAGCCCAGCCCGGCCCAGCACTTCAGCGACACCCACTTCGACGCCGACGTGCAGCAGGCCCTGGACACCCTCGCCCCGGAGTTCCGCGCCGCCGTGGTGCTCTGCGACATCGAGGGCCTCTCCTACGAGGAGATCGCCGCCACGCTGGGCGTCAAGCTCGGTACCGTCCGTAGCCGCATCCACCGCGGCCGCTCCCACCTGCGCGCCGCGCTCAAGCACCGCGCCCCCGGCTCGGCCCCGGGCCGCGAGCGCCGCGGCGGTTCGGAGGAGCCGGTGCCGGTCGGTGTCGCCGTCGAGGCCGCGACTGCGCCCGGCGGGCGCGGACGGAGGCGATCGTGAGCGGAACCAGCCGGTCCGGCCCGGACCGTTCGGATGCGTCCGACCGGTCCTCGGCCTGGCGGAGCTGGGCACTGCCGGGCCGTCGCGGCACCGAGGACCCGGTGCTCGGCGAACCCGGCGACCCCCTGCCGCCCGCCCTCCCGCTGCCCGCCGACACGGCACTGCGCGCGGTCCCCGTACGGCCCGCCGAACCCGCGGCCGAGGAACACCACCTCGGCGACCGGCTGTCCGCCTTCCTGGACGGCGAACTCGGCCACGACTCCCGCGAGCGGGTCCTGGCCCACCTGGCGACCTGCCCGCAGTGCAAGGCCGAGGCCGACGAGGGCCGCTCCGTCAAACACCTGCTGACCCGCACCGACAACCCCGGCCCCTCCTCCGCGCTGATGGCCCGGCTGATGGCCGTCGGCAGCCTCCCGGAGGACGCCCCGGCGGACGCCGACTGGCCGCCGCGCGGGCGCGGCCGGGACGACGACGACCTGCCCGGCGGCGGAGTGGGCGCCACCGGCACCCTCGGCGGCAGCCGGCTCGACGGCGGCTCCTTCGGCCGTGGCGCCGGCGCCTCCTTCGGCGCGGGCGCGCTCGGCGCCGACACCCCCGTCCCCGGGTTCGACCCGCGCGCCTTCGGCCGCGGCTCGGTGCTGCGGCCGCTGATGGGGCGCCGCACCGCCCGTCCGGAGGCCGTCGCCCGGCCCGACCGCGCCGCCGCCCGTCCGCAGCCCGCCGCGGCCGCCGTACGCCCCTCCGCGGCCCGCGGTCGCCGACTGGTGTTCGCCGCCGCCGGCGCCTTCTCCGTCGCCGCGGTCACGCTCGGCGGCGTCGGGGGGCTCACCCAGGGCGAGGAGCAGCACGGCACCACGGTCAGCCCGGTGGGCGGCACCACCGGCCGCACCGGCCTGGTCCCGATGAACGCCCAGGTCCCGGTGGACTTCCCGGGCCGCCCGGTGGCCGCCACCCGCGAGGCGAAGCCGTCCTCCTCCCCGGAGCGCTACCCCGGCAGCATCGCCGCCCTGCGCCAGCAGATCCGTTAGCGAACCCCTTCGCTCGCCCAGGCCACCGGCCGGTCTTTACCACGGCTTCATCCCGCTGTGGGCCAGGGACCCGCCGGTGGCCATTACCCTGTAGGAACCGTCGTCCGACGAGCTAGGGAGCAAAGGTGTTCAGCGACGTAGGTGGGCTGGAGATCCTGACCCTGATCGTGATGGCGATCATCATCTTCGGCCCCGACAAGCTGCCGAAGCTGATCCAGGACACCATGGGCTTCATCCGGAAGATCCGTTCCTTCGCGGACAACGCGAAGGAGGACATCCGCAGCGAGCTCGGGCCCGAGTTCAAGGACTTCGAGTTCGAGGACCTCAACCCCAAGACCTTCGTCCGCAAGCAGCTCATCGGTGACCAGCAGGACCCGCTGGGCCTGAAGGACATGAAGGAGTCGCTCGACATCCGCTCCGTCCTGGACGACAAGCCGGCCGCGCCGGTGAACGGCCGGGCGGGCAGCGTGAGTTTCGACAAGGCCGCCCCGGCTCCCGCCTCCGCCGGCGCCCCGCTGCAGCCCGGCGAGCGGCCCCCGTTCGACCCCGACGCGACGTAGCGGCACCGACACCACCGCCCCGCCCGGCCGCCCGGCTGAGCGGGGCGGCGGCGTGCGCGCCGCTATTGTGCTGATTGTTCCCGCTGAGCCGTCCGTCACATCCGCGTCCGCGCGGACCAGGAACGGCCTCCGGGAACGCCGAGGTACGCCACCATGGGAGCGCGCCACGGCAGGCACACGTGCGTTTGAGGAGGCCCGGGGATGGACGCGACGAGTCAGGCGGGAGGGGCGACGGTCACGGCCGGCGGCCCGGTGGTCGGCGGGCAGGCAGGCCCGGCGGACCCGCTGGTGCCCTACCTGTCCGCCGACTTCCCCTGGTACGGCCTGGACGACGGCTGGACCGGCCGCCGCTACCTGATGCAGGCCGGCGCCGGCGTCCCCCGCGGCGGAGCGGCCGGCAGCGTCGACTACGGCACCCTCGGCCACGGCGACGAGCCCGCCAAGCAGTTCGAGCCGCGCGACGTACGGAAGTTCGCCGTCGTGGTCACCGTCGCCCGCCGGGACAGCCGCCGCAGCGCCGACAACACCGGCACGCTGGAGGCGACCTCCGCCTCCTCCGCCGCCTGGCTGGCCGGCTCCGGCCTGCTCGCCGCGACCTGGCCGGGCCAGCTGGACCGCACGCTGCGCCAGGACTGGCTGGACCAGCAGAGCAACCTGGCCTGGGACCTCGCCGACGACCTGGCCGGCCCCGGCTGGTCCACCCTGAGCCTGCCGGTCAACGGCCTGCCGCAGCCGTTCCGCTACCGCGAGTCCGAGTACGGCTGGGTGCTGGCCGGCGAGGCCCCCGGCGTGCTGCTCGGCGCCTTCGGCCGGGGCGTCAGCGCGTACGGCGTCGGCTTCGCCACCGTCCCCGACCTGGGCGGCTACGCCCGCCCGTAGGGCCCCTGGGGACGCCCGAGGGCCCGGGTGGAGATCCACCCGGGCCCTCAGTTACTCGCCCGCTCGTCTCCGGGCCGCTCGGACCCGGTGCCGACGGTCGGCGCTCCGGCGCTCGTGCCTCGCTGGTCGCTTCTCCCTTTCGGCACCGGCGCGCCCCTTCGGCTCGGGGCGGGGGCACTCGCCCGCTCGTCCGTCCGCCCGCTCGGGGCGGGGGAGGTACGGCCTCAGAACTTGTTCTTGGGCGTCAGGCCCAGCGACATGCCGGAGAGTCCGCGCTGGCGGCCGCCGAGCTTGCCGGCCACGGCGCGCAGGGCGACGCCGGCCGGGGAGTCGGGGGCGGCCAGGACGACCGGGCGGCCGTCGTCGCCGCCCTCGCGCAGCCGGACGTCGATCGGGATCGAGCCGAGCACCGGGACGGTCGCGCCGACCGTGCGGGTGAGCGCGTCCGCGACGGTCTGGCCGCCGCCGGTGCCGAAGACGTCGATCATCTCGTCGCAGTGCGGGCACGGCATGCCGGACATGTTCTCGATCACGCCGACGATCTTCTGGTGGGTCTGCACCGCGATGGTGCCGGCCCGCTCGGCCACCTCGGCGGCGGCCATCTGCGGGGTGGTGACGATCAGGATCTCGGCGTTGGGGACCAGCTGGGCCACCGAGATCGCGATGTCGCCGGTGCCGGGCGGCAGGTCCAGCAGCAGCACGTCCAGGTCGCCCCAGTACACGTCGGCGAGGAACTGCTGAAGCGCCCGGTGCAGCATCGGGCCGCGCCACACCACCGGGGCGTTGCCCGGGGTGAACATGCCGATCGAGATGACCTTCACGCCGTTCGCCTGCGGCGGCATGATCATGTCCTGGACCTGGGTCGGGCGGCCCTCGACACCCAGCATGCGCGGCACGCTGTGGCCGTAGATGTCGGCGTCCACGACGGCGACCTTCAGCCCGTCCGCGGCCATCGCGGCGGCCAGGTTGACCGTCACCGAGGACTTGCCGACGCCGCCCTTGCCGGAGGCGACGGCGTAGACGCGGGTCAGCGTGCCCGGCTTGGCGAACGGGATCTCCCGCTCGGGGGCGCCGCCGCGCAGCAGCTGGGAGAGCTCCTTGCGCTGCTCGTCGCTCATCACGTCCAGCTCGACCTCGACGCCGGTCACGCCGGGCACCCTGCCGACCGCCTCGCGGACCCGGGTGACGATGGTGTCGCGCATCGGACAGCCGGAGACGGTCAGGTAGACCGCGACGCTCACCGCGCCGTCCTCGGCGATCCCGACCGATTTCACCATGCCGATCTCGGTGATCGGGCGGTTGATCTCCGGGTCGTTGACGGTCGCCAGCGCCTGGCGTACGGACTCTTCCGTGACGCCGGCCGCGACCTCTGTCTCGTTGGCCATGCCTTGATGGTACGGCGCCCGGCGAACCGCTTAACCGGCCGGTAGCGTGCCGAGGGTCACAACGACTCGGCCGCGCCCCGCCGTTCGTCCATCTCCTTGAGCAGCGACTGCAGCTCGGAGCGGATGAAGTCACGGGTGGCCACCTCGCCGAGCCCGTGCCGCAGGGCGGCGACCTCGCGGGCCAGGTACTCGGTGTCGGCGATGTTGCGGTCGCTGCGGGCGCGGTCCTGCTCCATGTTGACGCGGTCCCGGTTGTCCTGCCGGTTCTGCGCCAGCAGGATCAGCGGCGCCGCGTACGAGGCCTGCAGCGACAGCGCCAGGGTGAGGAAGATGAACGGGTACTCGTCGAACCGCAGGCCGGCCGGCAGCAGGGTGTTCCACCCTATCCAGACCACGACGAACACCGTCATCCAGACGATGAACCGGCCGGTGCCGAGGAAGCGGGCGATCCGCTCCGACAGCACGCCGAAGGCCTCGGGGTCGTAGGACGGCAGGGTCAGCAGGCCCGGCCGGGCGGTGCGCGGCTGGTCGAGGCGGGTGCGGTTGGAGCCGGTGATGGGGGAGGTCTCCAGGCGGTCCCGGCCGATGCCCTCGCGGGTGCGCAGTTCGCGCAGCTGGCGCAGTTCCCGCAGTTCGCCCTGCAGGCGCCGGCGCGCGGACTCGCCGGGGCGTCCGTTGCGGTCACCGTCCACCGGTCGTCTCCTCCCTCTCGTCGTGCCGGGTGTCCTCGTCGTCCCGGGCGTGCAGCGCGGCGTCGCGCCAGTCGTCGGGCAGCAGGTGGTCGAGCACGTCGTCGACGGTCACCGCGCCGAGCAGGTGGTCGGCCTCGTCCACGACCGGCGCGGCCACCAGGTTGTACGTCGCCAGGTAGCTGGTGACCAGCGGCAGCGGGGTGTCCGGCGGCAGCGCGTCCAGGTCGTCGTCCACCAGCGAGCCGACCAGGACGTACGGGGGCTCGCGCAGCAGCCGCTGGAAGTGCACCGCGCCCAGGTACTTGCCGGTCGGGGTCTCGGTTGGGGGTCGGCAGACGTACACCTGGGCGGCCAGCGCGGGCTTGTGGTCGCGGATCCTGATCCGGGCCAGCGCCTCGGCGACCGTCGCGTCCGGCTCCAGGACGATCGGCTCGGTGGTCATCAGACCGCCGGCGGTGTCCTCCTCGTAGGACAGCAGGCGGCGGACCGGCTCGGCCTCCTCCGGCTCCATCAGCCCGAGCAGCCGCTCGGCCTCGTCGCCGGGCAGCTCGGAGAGCAGGTCGGCGGCGTCGTCCGGGTCCATCGCCTCCAGGACGTCGGCCGCCCGCTCCCCCTTGAGCTTGCCGATGATCTCGACCTGGTCGTCCTCGGGCAGCTCCTCCAGGACGTCCGCGAGCCGCTCGTCGGGCAGCGCGGCGGCCACCTCGGCGCGGCGCTTGGCGGACAGGTGGTGCATCACGCTGGCGAGGTCGGCCGGGCGCAACTGCTCGAAGGTGGCGAGCAGGTTGGCCGCGCCCTGGTCCTGCTCGGGCAGCGCGAAGCCGGTGACGTCCTGCCAGTCCAGGGTGAGCCGCTCGCCCTTGCCCTTGCGCAGCCGGGAGGCCCGGCCGACCTGGACGAAGACCTTGCTGACCTCCCACTCGCGCAGCCGGGTCTGCACCATGCCGACGTCCAGCACGGTGACGTCCTCACCGGTCTTGGACCAGGTGACGGTGCGGTCCAGCAGCTCGGCCAGCACCAGGGTCTCGGACGGGCGCTGCTCGAAGCGGCGCAGGTTGATCAGGCCGGTGGCGAGCACCTGGCCGGACTCCAGGCTGGTCACCCTGGTCATCGGCAGGAAGATCCGGCGCCGGCCGACGACCTCGACCACCAGGCCCAGCACCCGCGGCGGGCGCCCGCCCAGGCGCAGCGACACGACCACGTCCCGGACCCGTCCGACCTGGTCGCCGTTCGGGTCGAAGACCGCGATGGCGGAGAGATGGGAGATGAAGACCCGGGTACCTGGCCCTGCCATGAACTCCCTCGACTCGCTCGACCTGCTCGACGCCGTACCGTGCGCGCCGCGGCGCGCGTTCGGCCAAGGCTACCCGCGCGGCGTACGCCCGGCCCGGTGAGGCACGGTAGCGACCCCAGGAGTCCTGGGCGTGAACCTTTAGCGGCGCTTGAACAGTAGTTTGGGCAGCCCGGCCGGGATCGGGCGGCGGGTGGTGGCCGGGGTGGGCATCGGCTGGGCGGCGTGCGAGCCGTCCGGCATGGCGCCCGGGCGCTCGGTCAGCGCCCCGGCCGGCCGCAGCCGCAGCACCCGGCACTCGCGCGCCCAGCGCTCGGCGATGGTGTCGGTGTCGGGCGCGTTCAGCCGCTTGCCCTTGAGCTCCTCGACGGCGCCCAGCCAGGCCTCGCCGTGCGGCTCCAGCTCGACCACCTCGGCGTTCCAGCCGGTCAGCCGGCCGCCCTTGTCCTTGCTGCGCACGGTGATCACGGCGCCGGCGCCCGCGGTCAGGCCGTGCAGCGGCTGCTCGCCGCCGTCGCCGACCACCACCACCGCGCCGTCGTGCCAGGCGTGCCACAGCGGGCGGGACTGCGCCTCGCCGTCCGCGCGCACCCAGAGCAGACCGGACTTCTTCGCGGCCTCCTCCAGCAGGGCCTGGTCGAGGAAGTCGTCGGCGGTGGGGGCGGCGGAGTTGCGGTCCATGGCGGACAGCGTACGGGTTTCCGGCCCGTCCCCGTCGGCCGGACGGGCGCGGTGGCCGGGGTGGACGGCCAGGCTGGTCCCGCCGGATGTCTCAGCCGCCGGGCGACAGTTCCATTACCGGGCCACGGGCCTTACCGTATGAGCGCCCCGCCCCCGCGACCAGCGAAGGAGCGCCGTGCCCGCCGCCCGGCCCGCGACCGCCCCCGCCCCAGCCACCGCCGCCGACCCGCGGTCCGCGCACCCGCTCCCCAGCCTCGACCTGCTGCTGCTCGCCGTCTCGATCGGCGGCATCTCCTTCTCCGGCCCGCTGATCTCCGCCACCGCCGCGCCCGCGCTGGCCATCGCCTTCTGGCGCAACGTCATGTCGGTCGGCGTCCTCGGCCCGTACGCGCTGCTGCGCCACCGCGCCGAACTGCGCGGCATCGGTCGGCGGGCGCTGCTGCTGGCGGTCGCCGCCGGGGTGCTGCTCGCGGTGCACTTCGCGCTCTGGATGCCCAGCCTGCGGATGACCTCGGTGGCCTCCGCCACCGCGCTGGTCACCACCACCCCGCTGTGGACGATCCTGCTGATGCGGCTGTTCGGCGTCCGGGCGCCCCGGATGGTCTGGCTCGGCACCGTCGTCGCCTTCGCGGGCGTACTGGTACTGACCGGCGTGGACCTCTCGATGTCCCCGCGGGCCCTGCTCGGCGACGCCCTGGCGCTCGCCGCCGGCCTGGCCGCGGCCGGGTACGTGCTGCTCGGCGCCGAGGTCCGCAAGACCGTCAGCACCACCGCGTACACCCTGGTCTGCTACGCCACCACGGCGGTCGGCCTGCTGGTGATCTGCCTGGTCACCGGGACCGGGCTGGCCGGCTGGTCGGCCGGTGCCTGGTGGCAGATCGTGCTGCTGATGGTCACCGCGCAGCTGCTCGGGCACTCGCTGAGCAACCGGGTGGTGCGCAACCTCGGCCCGTCGATCACCTCCACCGCGATCCTGCTGGAGACCCCGGGCGCGGCCCTGATCGCCGCCCTGTGGCTGGGGCAGTGGCCGCCGGCGGCTGCCTACCCGGCGGTGGCGCTGATCCTGCTCGGTCTGGTCCTGGTCGCCCGCGGCGGGCGGCGCTGACCGCCTCCCGGAGGCGGGGCTACAGCCAGCCGTTGCGGCGGAAGCCCCGGTACATCCCGACGCAGATCAGCGCGATCGCGCCGAGCACCATCGGGTAGCCGTACGCGTGGTGCAGTTCGGGCATGTAGTCGAAGTTCATCCCGTACACGCCGGTGATCATGGTGGGCACCGCGAAGATCGCCGCCCAGGCGGTGATCTTGCGCATGTCCTCGTTCTGCGCCACCGACACCTGCGCCAGGTTCGCCTGGAGCAGCGAGTTCAGCAGCTCGTCGAAGCCGTGCACCTGCTCGGTGACCCGGGCCAGGTGGTCGGCGACGTCCCGGAAGTACTTCTGGATGTCCGGGTCCACCAGGCGCTGCACCGGCTCGGACAGCTGCTGCATCGGGCGCAGCAGCGGCACCACCGCGCGCTTGAACTCCAGTACCTCGCGCTTGAGTTGGTACACCCGTCCGACGTCCGCGCTGCGCGCGCCCTTGGCCGAGAAGACGCCGTACTCGATCTCGTCCACGTCGTTCTGCAGCCGCTCGGCGACCAGCAGGTAGTTGTCCACCACGTGGTCGGCGATCGCGTGCAGCACCGCAGCCGGGCCCTTGGCGAGCAGTCCGGCCTCGTCCGCGTCCGCCTCCAGCCGGTGCCGCAGCTCCTGCAGCGAGCCGTGGCCGCCGTGCCGCACCGTGATGACGAAGTCCCGCCCGGCGAAGACCATCAGCTCGCCGGTCTCCACCACCTCGCTGGTGGGCGTGAGTTGGTCGTGCTCGACATAGCGGATGGTCTTGAAGACGGCGAACAGCACGTCGTCGTAGCGCTCGACCTTGGGCCGCTGGTGGGCGTGCACCGCGTCCTCCACCGCGAGCGGGTGCAGACCGAACCGCTGGGCGATGCCCTCGAACTCGGCGCCGGTCGGCTCGTGCAGTCCGATCCAGCTGAACGACCCCGCGGTGTCAGTGAGTTGGTGCGCGGCCTTGACCCGGCGGGCGGCCTCGCGCGGGCTGCAGGCCTCGCCGTTGCGCCGGCCGTGCTGGTAGACGGCACAGTCCACGACCGCAGAGCCGGTGCCCTCGGGCACGGCGTCGTACACCCCGGTGGCACCCCGGCGGCGGTTGGTGCGGACGGCGGCGCGCAGGCTGTTGATCATCGACATGGCAGGCTCCCTGAAGCAGGAGCCGTCGCACGGCGGCGCGGAAGAACCGCGGGCAGGGCCGTGGTGCGACGGCGAGGAACACCGGTGAAGGGGATGAGGGTGCTCTCCCGGCCGGTCCGTCCGCCGCCGACCCGCGCCCGGGCCGCTACGGCTGGATCAGCCGGCAGGGCCTGCGAGGCGAGGGATGCGGGGAAGTCGGGGCCGGGCAGAGCTGCCGGTACTGCATGGTCGGCCGGTATCCACCGCAACCACCTCCTTCGCGCCGCCGCCCCGGGACGAACGATCCCGGTGGCCAGTCGCTCACCCTAACAGCTGACCGGGCATCGGTGCCCCGGGGTTTCCCTGCCCTTTGCCCGTACGCCCCCGCGCGGACCGCGAATCCGCCCGGGTTACGCTCACCGGCATGGCGCACGACTTCCCGTCCTTCGGTGACCCCCACGGCGGCAGCTCCCCGGAACTCACCCGGGAGGCGGTGCTGGCGGCCGTCGAGGCCCGGCTGATCTCGACCTTCGGCGAGCCGAGCGGCCGAGCCGCCGTCACCTTCCTCGGCACCGACCGGATCGAGGTGCTGCGCTTCGGTCCGGACGCCGACGGACTGGTCCGCTACGCGACGCTCGGGATGTCCGCCGCCCCGATGGCCGACCCGACCGCGCTGGTCGCCGACCAGCTGCGCGGCCCCCGCGTCGAACTGGTGCTGACGGTGCGCGGCGGGAGCGACGGCGTGCTGCGCAGCCTCGCCACCTTCGCCGCGACCCCGCAGGTCGAGGGCCTGGTGGTGGCCCCGGGCGGCTCGCTGGACCTCGGCGCCCCGCTCTGGGACGGCGCCCCCTTCACCTCGGTGCTGGCCGCCGAGCCGGGCGGCCTGGTCGAGGACCTGGAACTGGCCGAGCCCGCCGAGCCGGTGCGCTTCCTGCCGCTGCTCCCGATGACGCCCAACGAGGCCGGCTGGAAGCGGGTGCACGGCGCGGCCGCGCTGCAGGAGCGCTGGCTGAACCAGGGCACCGACCTGCGCGACCCGCAGCGGCGCGGGGTCAAGCTCGACTGACCCCCGGCCTCGTGCGCCGGAGCCCCGCCCGCCGTCAGCGCTCGATCGGCTTCGCCCCGGTGGCCTGGGCGAGCAGCGCCTCGTACACCTCGGGGTCGGTGGTGTGCTCTCCGAGCCGGACGGTCTTGCGGCTGCCGTGGTAGTCGCTGGAGCCGGTGACCAGCAGGCCGAGGTCGCCGGCCAGGCCGCGCAGCCGTTGCCTGGTCTCCTCGTCGTGGTCGGTGTGGTCGACCTCCAGCGCGGCCAGCCCGGCCGCCGCGAGGTCGGCGATCACCTGGTCCGGGACGGTCCGGCCGCGCTTGACCGCGCCGGGGTGGGCGAACACCGGCACCCCGCCGGCCGCCCGGACCAGCCGGACCGCCCGCACCGGGTCGGTCTCGTGCTTGCGGACGTCCGCCCGGGCCCCGTTGGCCAGCCAGTCGGGGGTGAAGGCGTCCGAGACGGTGGCCACCACGCCCGCCTCGACCAGCGCGCTGGCGATGTGCGGCCGCCCGACCGAGCCGGCCCCGGCGATCCGCTGCACCTGCTCCCAGCTGATGTCCGCACCGAGTTCCCGGCAGCGCTCGACGATCGCCCGGCCGCGCCGGAACCGGTCGGTGCGCACCAGCTCCCGCTCGCGCGCGAACTCCGGCTCCGCGGGGTCGAACAGGTACGCCAGCAGGTGCATGCTGACGCCGTCCACCACGCAGGACAGCTCGGCGCCCGGGACGACGGTCAGCCGGGCGCCGTCCGGCAGCGCGTGCACCGCCCCGGCGGCCTCGGCGTGGCCGGCGACGGTGTCGTGGTCGGTGAGCGCGACCACGTCGAGGCCGGCGGCGACCGCCGCCGCGACCAGCTCGGCCGGGCTGTCGGTGCCGTCGGAGGCGTTGCTGTGGGCGTGCAGGTCGATGCGCACGGGGCGGACTCCTGGAGGCTCGTGGGGTGCCGCCCAGGATAGGCCGTTCGTGCGGCGGTCAGCCGAGCAGTCGGGGGGTGAGCGCCCCGCAGGGCAGCAGGCCGAGTTCGGCGCCGGCCTCGCGCAGGTCGGTGAGCACCAGTTCGTCGTACATCACCAGGGCGGACTGCTCGGGCCAGGCGACCGCCCAGAGCCAGAGCCCGCGGGCCTCGCCGACGAACACCGCGCGGTCGGCCGGGGCGTCCGGGACGTGGAACATCGGGGTGGGCCGCCCGGCGGCCATCAGCTTGGCGTCGGCGGGCTTGTACAGGCCGACCGAGTCGCCCGGGTCGGGGCCGGGCAGTCCGGCGTAGCGGGCGCCGAGGCCGACCCCCAGCTCCTCGGCGACCAGGACCAGTTCGCCGAAGCCGCCGAGCGGGGCGGGCCCGGAGCAGGCGACGGCGGTGGCCCGGGCGCCCGAGATGTCGTCGCCGACATGGGCGATGCCGGTGTACAGCCAGCCGACCGGGAGCGGCCAGGGCAGCCAGACGGGGACCTGCGAGCGGGCGACGGCGACTCCGAGGGCTTCCACGCTCGGCGGCAGCACGGGCTGCATCGGGTGCACGGCTCCGTGCCGGTCGCATTGCCAGGTGTCCGAAAAAAGACCGGGGGCGCGGACCCGACCGGCGCACCTCGGGCAGCTTGGCTCGCCCCTCATAGCCGACAACGCTCCTCCCTCCGGACCGCCGCGTCAAGGACGATCACCCGTACGGACGGCTCGGCGGCACCTGTCGGTGGTGACGCCCGGCCTGCGCGGGTGGGTGCGCCGCGGGCGGCTCCCGTTGGGGGATGTCCCGTGGCGGGCGGCGGCAAACGTCCCGGGGGCCGGGGCCGGACACACTGACGCCCCGTCAACGGCGATCGCGGTGACGGGGCGTCAGTCGGGTATCGGTACGTCCGGATCGGACGCTCCCGGCTCGTCGGCGGCGGGTGGGGTCTCCCGGTCGGAGGCGCCGCGCAGGGTCAGACGGTCGGGCACGGGCGGATGAGCAGGCGTTCGCCGGTGCGGGCGGCGTCCTGGACGAGTTCGCGGACGGTCTCGGCGTCGGCTATCACGCGGTCGGTCGCGGAGCCGTTGGCGTCGTCCAGTCGGAGGATCTCGAAGCGCATGGGCTTGGTCATGGGCGTCTCCTTTCCGGGCCCCGACGGGCGGGGCGATTGCGGCTGAGTCGGTATCAGCCCTTTCGGGGTCTTACGGATCCGGCGCTGCGGCCGGATCGGGCGGGGCGTGCGTGCGGCGGTCTGCTGCGGCAAGGGCTCCCCCTGCTTGCCTGGTGCGTCCAATGCCTCGTGAACCACGGTGCCGTGGCGGTGCTACTGGGCCGTTGCCCGTCCGTAACGTCCAGGTTTCGACTGATGGGCACCCCGGTGGAGGCCGTCGATGAGTCCCGGACAGAATCAAAGATTACCGTAACTAACGAATTTTGTCCTGCGTCGATACCGGTGAAACCCTCGGAAGTGGTACAGACCACTCCGAAGAGGGCGCCGGTCGGGGGCCGATCAGGCCCAGAACGCGGCCAGCGCGTCGGCCGTGGCGGCCGGCCGCTCGGCGTTGGGGGAGTGGGCCGCCCCCGCGACGATCACCCGGCGGGCGCCCAGCCGCTCCGCCATCGCGGTCTGCCCCGGCACCGGCCAGGCGTAGTCCCGCTCGCCGGAGAGCACCAGCACCGGCAGCGCCCCGGCGGCCACCGCGGCCAGCTCGTCCACCCGGTCCGGCGCGGCCATCAGGTGCGCGCCGGTGACGGCCAGCGAGCGTGGCACGTTGGCCACCCAGCGGCGGTGCAGGAACTCCGCGACGTCCGGTGCCAGGGCGGGTTTGGTCACCCCGCTGCTCTCGTCCAGCTGCCGCATGACCTGCCAGATCTCCTCCAGGCTCATCGCCGGCAGGGCGTCCAGCAGCAGCTTGGTCCGGGCCGCCTCGGCCGGGTCGATCGCCCCCGGGCCGGTGGCCATCAGGGTCAGCGAACGCCACGGCAGCGGGCCCTCGGCGGCGGCCGCGAGCACCGCCTCCCGGACCACCTGGCCGCCGAGGGAGTGCCCCAGCAGGTGCACCGGCCCGCCCCGGGCGGCCAGCACCGCGGTCAGCGCCCGGACATCGGCGCCCAGCTCCGCCACGGCGTACGCCGCCGGGTCGTCCGGCCCGCCGGTCTCGTACTGGCCGCGCTGGTCCACGGCCGTCACCCGGTACCCGGCCGCCGCGAGCGGGCCGAGCAGCGCGATGAAGTCCTCCTTGCTGCCGGTGAACCCCGGCACCAGCAGCGCCGACCCGCGCACCGGCCCGTCCGGCTCCGCCCGCAGGGCCGCGAACTCGCCGCGCGCGGTCACCACGCGCTCCGCGTGGGCGCAGCCGGGCAGGGTCAGGAACGGCGGAGTACTCATGAGCGGTTTCCCTCCGGGGCAGGCGACGCCCCGAGCCTATGCCGTCCCGGCACCCCCTCCCACCGGCCGGAACGCCCGGGAACGCCCGAGGGGGCGGACGGACCACGACGGTCCGGCCGCCCCCTCGGGGGTGGGACTGGTCAGCCCTCCGGAGTGGCCTCCGGGGCGGCCACGGCCTTGCGGGTGCGGGTCCGCTTGCGCGGGGCCGGCACCTCGGCCGCCGCGGCCTCGGCGGCCGAGGCCTCCGGGGCCGCGGCGACGGCCTTCGGCTTGCGGGCCCGGGTCGCCTTCTTCGCGACCGGGGCCTCGACCGGGGCCTCGACCGGGGCCTCGGCGACGGGGGCCGCCTCGACGGTCTCGGCGGTCTCGGCGACGGCCTTCGGCTTGCGGGCCCGGGTCGCCTTCTTCGCGACCGGGGCCTCGGCCGGGGCGTCGACCGGGGCCTCGGCCACGGGGGCCGCCTCGACGGTCTCGGCGACGGCCTTCGGCTTGCGGGCCCGGGTGCGGGCCGGCTTCTTCTCGGCCGGGGCCTCGGCGGGAGCCTCGGTCACCGCGGCCGCCTCGACGGCCTCGGCGACCTCGGTGACCTCCGCCTTGGGCTTGCGGGTCCGGGTGCGACGCGGCTTCTCCTCGGCCACCGGCTCGGCCGCGACCACGGCGGCCTCGACGACCGCGGCAGCCTCGGCCACGACCTCGGCCACCGGAGCGGCCTCGGCCGCGGCGGCGCCACCGCGCGAGCGGCGGCGACGACGGCGCGGCGCGCTCTCGCCCTCGGCGCCCTCGACGGCCGGAGCCGCCTCGGTCACCGCGGCGGTGACGGCCGCCTCGCCCTCGGCGCCGACCTCCGTGCCACGGCGGGTGCGGCGGCGCTCACGGTTACGACGAGGCTTCTCCTCCGCCGCCGGGGTCTCGACGGCCGGGCGGACCGGGCCGCTCCGCCCACCGCGGCCGGAGCGGGCGCCCCGCCCGCCGGTCTCGCCGAGGTCCTCGATCTCCTCCGCGCCGAGCCCGGCCCGGGTGCGCTCCGAGCGCGGCAGCACACCCTTGGTGCCCGGCGCGATCTTCAGCAGCTCGTACAGGTGCGGCGAGGTGGAGTAGGTCTCCTCCGGCTCGTTGAACGGCAGGTCCAGCGCCTTGTTGATCAGCTGCCAGCGCGGGATGTCGTCCCAGTCGACCAGGGTGACGGCGGTGCCGGAGGCGCCGGCCCGGCCGGTGCGGCCGATCCGGTGGAGGTAGGTCTTCTCGTCCTCGGGGCACTGGTAGTTGATGACGTGGGTGACGCCCTCGACGTCGATGCCGCGGGCGGCCACGTCGGTGCAGACCAGGACGTCGACCTTGCCGTTGCGGAAGGCGCGCAGCGCCTGCTCGCGGGCGCCCTGGCCGAGGTCACCGTGGACGGCGCCGGCCGCGAAGCCGCGCTGGGTCAGCTGGTCGGAGACGTCGGCGGCGGTGCGCTTGGTGCGGCAGAAGATCATCGCCAGCCCGCGGCCGTCGGCCTGCAGGATGCGCGAGACCGTCTCGACCTTGTCCAGCGAGTGCGCACGGAAGATGTGCTGCTCGGTGTTGGCGACGGTCGCGCCGGTGTCGTCCGGGGCGGCGGCCCGGATGTGGGTCGGCTGGCTCATGTACCGGCGGGCGAGGCTGATGACCTGGCCAGGCATGGTGGCCGAGAACAGCAGGGTCTGCCGCTTGGCCGGCAGCATGGTGATGATCTTCTCGACGTCGGGCAGGAAGCCCAGGTCGAGCATCTCGTCGGCCTCGTCCAGGACCAGCGCGCGGACCTTGGACAGGTTCAGCTTCTTCTGCCCGGCGAGGTCCAGCAGCCGGCCCGGGGTGCCGACCACGATGTCGACGCCCTTGTTGAGCGCCTCGACCTGCGGCTCGTACGCCCGGCCGCCGTAGACGGCCAGCACGCGGACGTTGCGGACCTTGCCGGCGGTCTGCAGGTCGTTGGTGACCTGGGTGCAGAGCTCGCGGGTCGGGACGACGATGAGCGCCTGCGGGCAGTCGGAGAGCTGCTCCTCGGTGGCCCGGCCGGCGTCCACGTCGGCGCGCACGATGGCCCGCTCGATCAGCGGGAGGCCGAAGCCGAGGGTCTTGCCGGTGCCGGTCTTGGCCTGGCCGATGACGTCGTGGCCGGTCAGCGCGACCGGGAGGGTCATCTCCTGGATCGGGAAGGGATGGACGATGCCGACGGACTCGAGGGCCTCGGCGGTCTCCGGGAGGATCCCCAGGTCCCGGAACGTCGTCTTGATGGGTTCAGCGGTGGTGGACAGGGTGCTGCCTCTTCCGTTTTCGGAGGGGCCGAGAGCGAGCGGCGGGCGGGCAGCCGCGCGGCTGCGTACGGGCCTGGCGGCCCTGATGACAGCTGCGCGGACGCACAACCGCGCCGGTCCCTGCGGCCGGCCGGTGCGCGCGGCCCGATGGCGGGGCGCGTCGCCGGCGGCGTCGGGGAGGGTTTCCCGTGAGGGACCTGCGCGGGACCTCCGCCAGGTGGGCGTGGTCTCGGCGGCCCTCGCTCGGCCACTGATGCGGTGCCAAGGCTTGAAGTCCAAGCCATGGTCGGAGCCGATCGGCTCTCCGACCGGGCATCCGCGTACGTGAGTACCCGTGCCTCCGGTGCGGACACGTCCGAGGGGACGGTGCCGCTTGGGAGCGGGCTCGTGCGGGCCACCGAGACGGCGGTGACACCGTGCGAACACGACGGGGCTCCGTACCACCATACAGTCAGGCGACGACTCGAACACGTGACGCGTCTGACATTGCCCCCGGTGACCGGCCCTCCATCGGCCGATCCGGCAGGTCACCCGGGTGCGGTCGGTGGTGGGGCGGCCGCCGCCGCGGGACTAAGGTGGCGGGTCATGGAGACCCAAGGTGAGACGCAGGACGGCACGGGCGGCTCGATCGGCGACTGGGCCGCGTGCTCGGCCGAACCGGGCTACCGCGCCGCGGTGCTGGACCTGCTCGGCGCACTCGCGTACGGCGAGCTGAGCGCCTTCGAGCGGCTCGCCGAGGACGCCAAGCTGGCGCCCGACCTCGCCGACAAGGCGGCCCTGGCCCGGATGGCCTCCGCCGAGTTCCAGCACTACCAGCGGCTGCACGACCGGCTCGCCGAGATCGGCGCCGACCCGCAGGAGGCCATGCGCCCCTTCGTCGAGCCGCTGGAGCTGTTCCACCGGATGACGGCGCCCTCGGACTGGCTGGAGGGCCTGGTCAAGGCCTACGTCGGCGACGCCATCGCGACCGACTTCTACCGCGAGGTGGCCGTCCGGCTGGACGACGACACCCGCGAGCTGGTGCTCGGCGTCATGTCCGACACCGGCCACGGCCAGTTCGCCGTCGACAAGGTCCGCCAGGCCATCGAGGCCGACCCGCGGGCCGGCGGACGCCTCGCCCTCTGGGGCCGGCGGCTGATGGGCGAGGCGCTCAGCCAGGCCCAGCGGGTCGTCGCCGAGCGCGACGCGCTGTCCAACCTGCTGGTCGGCGGCGTCCAGGTGCAGGGCTTCGACCTGGTCGAGGTCGGCAAGATGTTCAACCGGATCACCGAGGCGCACACCCGGCGGATGGCCGCCCTCGGCCTGGCCAGCTAGGCCCCGACCCCTCACGCCGGCCGGTGCCGCCGCGGTGCGCGGTGGGCGCCGGCCCGGTGCGGGTGGTGGCGGTGCGCCGGGGCCCGCCCGGCGGCGAGGTCCGGCCGGGCCAGCAGCGAGGTGAGCACCCCCGCGGACAGCGCCGAGAAGGCCACCGAGACCACCGGCAGGCGCCCGTCCAGACAGAAGTGCGCGACCACCCCGCCGAGCAGCGCCGCGGCCGTGGCCGTCCCCACCACCAGCGGGCGGGAGGCCCGGAAGTACCCCGGCAGGCCGAGCAGCGCGGCCGCGGCCGCGGCCAGCCCGACCAGGGCGAAGACGATCGATTCGACCAGCATGGCGGCCTCCCCGGGGAAGGGTGCGCGGCACCGGCGCCGCTCCTGTCGCCGTACCCAGGCCGACCAGGCCGTACACGCGACGGTGCCCCGCTCCCTGGTGGGAGCGGGGCACCGGTCGGACCCTCTGCGGGCGGCGCCTCAGGTGGTGCCGAAACCGACCTTGCGGGCGGCCTGCTCGCCGATCTCCACGTACGCCAGGCGCTCGGCCGGGACGATGACGCGGCGGCCGTGCTCGTCGGTGAGCGAGAAGAGCTTGGTGGAGCCCTCCAGCGCCTTCGCGACCGCGCTCTCGACCTCATCGGCAGTCTGCGAGCTCTCGATCACGATCTCGCGGGGCGCGTTCTGCACGCCGATCTTGACCTCCACGGCTTCCGTCCCTCCGGGGTTGCAGCCTCCACGCGCGGCCACCGGAGCGCCTGGGACAAGCGACCGCGGCGACCACGCCGTACGGCTTCACCATAGAGCACCCGATCACCGCTCAGGCGAAGCCCAGCGGATCGTCAGCGCTGAGCGGAACCCAGGGGCCCGTCTCAGGTCGCGAGGTCGCCCGGGTGCATCGGGAAGCCCTTCAGGCCCCGCCACGCCAGGCTGGCGACCAGCCGCACCGCCTCGTCGCGCGGGATCTCCAGCCCCTGCGACAGCCAGTAGCGGGCGGTGATCTGAGCCAGGCCGCAGACCCCGGCGGCCAGCAGCTTGGACTCCGCCTCCGGCAGGTCGGTGTCCTCCTGGATCACCTTGCTGACCAGCGTCGCGCTCGCCTCGGACGCCCGCTCCACCCGCTCGCGCACGGCCGGCTCGTTGGTCAGGTCCGACTCGAAGACCAGCCGGAAGGCGCCGGACTCGCTGGAGACGTAGTTGAAGTACGCCTCCATCGTCGCCGCCACCCGCAGCTTGTTGTCGGTGGTGGTGCCCAGCGCCTCGCGGGTCGACTCGACCAGGGCGTCGCAGTGCTTGTCCAGCAGCGCCAGGTAGAGGTCCAGCTTTCCGGGGAAGTGCTGGTAGAGCACCGGCTTGCTCACCCCGGCGCGGTCGGCGATGTCGTCCATGGCGGCCGCGTGGTAGCCCTGCGCGACGAACACCTCCTGGGCGGCACCGAGCAGTTGTTCACGGCGGGCGCTTCGCGGCAGGCGGGCACCGCGCGGGCGCTCCTGCGCCTCCTGGATGGCCGTCACGGCGCTCCTCACTTCGGGGTTGATCGGGCGGGCAAGAGGGCCGATTCTACTTTTCGGTAACCGCGTCGGCCCTCGGCGAACGCGAGAAAAGCTGCCCGCCCCCTTGTCAGGAGCCCACAATACGGCGCTGACCTCGGCGTCGGCAGTGGTGTGACGAGGGATCGGACGGCCGGACCACCCCCGCCGCCCCCGGCCGGGGCTCACTACCATCGTCCACCATGAGCAGCGTTGAGCAGCAGGTACGTACGGTCGAGGTCCCCGGCGCGGTGCTCGCGGTGCACCGGCCCGGCGGGGGAACCGGCACCGACGGGCGCGAGCCCGGGCTCTTCGTGCACGGCCTGGGCGGCTCGGCCGCCAACTGGAACGACCTGATGGACCGGCTCTCCGGCCTCGTCGACGGCGAGGCCGTCGACCTGCCCGGCTTCGGCCGCTCCGGCCCGCCCGCCGACGGCAACCTCAGCCTCTCCGGCCACGTCCGCGCCGTCATCGGCTACCTGGAGGCCGCCGGCCGCGGCCCCGTCCACCTCTTCGGCAACTCGCTCGGCGGCGCCGTCGCCGTCCGGCTCGCCGCCCTGCGCCCCGACCTCGTCCGCAGCCTCACCCTGGTCTCGCCCGCCCTGCCCGAACTGCCCCCGCAGCGCTCCGCCTGGCCCACCGGCCTGCTCGCCGTGCCCGGCCTGCCGGCCCTGCTGCGCCGGCTGCCGGCCGGCCGACGGGACGCCGAGGCCGCCACCGAGGACCTGCTGCGCCTGGTCTACGGAGACCCGGCCGGTCTGAGCCCGGCCGCCCGGGCCGCGGCGGTGGCCGAGTACCGGCACCGGCTGGAGCTGCCGCACGCGATGCCGGCGCTGGTCGGCTCGGCCCGCGGCATCGTCTCCGCGTACACCGAGCGCGGCGACCAGGCGTTGTGGCGGCAGGCCGAGCAGGTGACGGCGCCGGTGCTGCTGGTGTACGGGCTGCGCGACAAGCTGGTCGGCTACCGCTCGGCCCGCCGGGCCTGTACGGCCTTCGCCGACGCCCGGCTGCTGGTGCTGCCGGAGTCCGGGCACGTGGCGATGATGGAGCACCCCGACGCGGTCGCCCGGGCCGTGCGCGAGCTGATCGCGGCCGCCGCCCGCTAGGCCCTGTCCGGCCCTGGGTCCCGTCCGGCCCACCGCCGCAGCCCCCACCCGTCCGCGGGCGGGGGCTGCGGCGTATAGCGCGGACCAACGCCCCGGTCCGGGCCGAGGACACGGGGGTTCACTCGTTCAGGTGGCAGCCAGGCATGTGACCGATGGGCGGCCGGAAGCCGGTCCTACCGTTCTGCTGCCGGACCGAACAGGTGTGGGGGAGAGCCGCAGACACCGGACCACTGGGTGGGTGACAAGCGACAGCAAGGGTCCCGGCGTACGGCCCCGCGGCTCCGGTCGCCCCTGGGAGGGGCAGCAACCCTAGGAGGTCTCCCGTGCGCGTCGCCCTGCTCACCGAGGGTGCCCGCCCGCACCCCGACCGTGGCGCCGGCCCGTGGTGCGACCGGCTGGCCGAGGGCCTGCCGGAGCACGAGTTCGAGCTGTACCTGCTCACCGGCCCGGACGGCCCCGGCGCCGCCGCCCGGCTCTCGCCCGCCTGGCACGGCGCCCGCGACCTGGCGCTGTGGGGGCGCCGCCCGCGCGGCCGGGCGCCCGGGGCGCTGCGCAGACGCCAGTACGCCCGGGCGTACGAGGAGCTGGTGCGGGCGCTGGTGCTGCCGGGGGAGCGGGCCGGCTTCGGGGCCGGGCTGTACCGGCTGGCGGCGCTGGCCAGGGAGGCCTCGGGCACGCTGCCCGCCTTCCTCGCCTCCGCCCACGCCCGCCGGGTGCTGGAACGGACCTGGCGGCTGCCCGGTGCGGACACCTCGGCCGGACAGCCGCTGGTGTGCGACGTCCTGGTCGCCGCGGACCTGCTGGAGCAGTGCCTGCGTCCGCTGTCCGCGCCCTGGTACGGCACCGGGTCGGGCGGCCTCGGCGGCGCCGACCTGTGCCACGTGGTCGGCGGCGGCCCGGCCACGCTGCCCGCCCTGGTCGCCCGGCAGCTGCACGGGGTGCCGTTCGTGGTCACCGAGCACCGGCTGCACCTGCGCGAGCAGTACCTCGGCTGCGCGCCCCGAGCCCGAGGGCGCGCCGGTGCCGGAAGCGCGGGCCCCTCCGGCCCGACGCCGGGCGAGGAGGGCGAGCGGCGAGCGGGTCACCGGGCGCCCTACCGCTGGCCGGTCCGGGCGCTGCTGCTGTCCTACTTCCGGGCGCTCACCGAGGAGACCTACCGGCGGGCCGCGATACTCACCCCGGGTAGCGCCCACGACCAGCAGTGGCAGCGCCGCTGCGGGGCCGATCCGGCGCGCACCCGGGTGGTGTACGAGGGCACCCCGGCGGTGGACCGCCCGGCCGCCGGGCCGGAACCGCGGCGGCCCACCCTGGTCTGGGCGGGAGCACTGGAGCCGGGGCGGGACACCGAACTGATGCTGCACGCCTTCTCGCGGGTCCGCACCGAACTGCCCGCGGCCCGGCTGGTGGTGCACGGCGAGGAGGCGGCCCCCGGCTACCTGGCGCACTGCGCGGCGGTCGCCGAGCGGCTCGGGGTGGCCGCGGCGGTGGACTTCGCCGGGCGGCCCGGCTCGCTCGCCGAGGCCTGGCAGGGCGGCACGGTGGCGGTCTTCTCCGCGCTCTCCCAGCGCAGCCCCCGGCTGCTGGCCGACGCCATGCTCAGCGGCCGGGCCGTGGTGTCCACCGACGTCGGGGTGGCCCGCGAGGTGCTCGGCCCGACCGGGCTGCTGGTGCCCGCCCGCGACCCGCGCGCGCTGGCCGGGGCCTGCCTGGCGCTGCTGCGCGACGAGGAACGGCGCTCCCGGCTGGGCCTGGCCGGGCGGCTGCGGGCGCAGGAACGCTTCGCCGTCGAGCCGGTGATCGGTGCCTTCCGGGAGATCTACCTGGAGCTGGTCTCGCAGTACCCGGCCTTCCCCGTCGGCGGCGGCGCCGGCGAGGACGCCCGGGGGCCGCGCCCGTTCGCCCGCCCCGCCGAGTACTGGCTCAGCGACGGCCCGCGCGGCGAGCGGGACGAGCGCGAGGGACGGGAGCGCGAAGGGCGGGGCGAGGGCGGGGAGGACGACGGCGAAGCCGCCGAGGCCGTCACTCCGGGCCCGCGCGGCCTCGCCGCGCTCCCGGTGCTCGCCGACGCCCCGGCCGCGGCCCGCCCCGATCCGGCGCGACCGGCCGGGCCGGCCCTCGCGGAGGCCGTCTGATGACCGGCCCGGCCCAGCCGCGGACCCCCGGCCGCGCGGAGGCGGGGCCCGCACCCCGGGCGGGCGCCGGCGGCCCGCGGACCGGCCCGAGCGCAGACCCGGTGCGCGAGGTGATGGCCGAGCACCGGGAGCTGTGCGAGCGCGCCGTTGACCCGCTGGAGATCGCCGCCGGACTGGAGGAGGCCGGCTACGGCCCGGACGCCGCCGCCCGCTGCCGGCACGCCGACCTGTTCTCGCTGGCCGAGGAGCTGTACGCCCGGGTGCCCCGCCGGCCGCCGGCACCGGAGCCGCCCGGGCCCCGGCAGTGCGGGCCCGCCGCCCGGGCGGCGCTGACCGCCGCCGCCCTGGCCGCGCTGCCCTGCGCCGGGGTGGTGGCGCTCGGCGCCCGGTGGCCGGTGCTGCTGCCCGCCGCCGTACCGCTGGTGTTGCTGCCCGCGCTGACCGCCCCGGCCCCGGCCGAGCCCGGCGGACCGGCCCGCCCGGCGGCGCTCGGCCCGGCCCGCACACCGACCCGGCCGACGGGCTCCGGGTCGGGCCCGACCGCCCTCGGGCAGGGGCTGGGCCTGGCCGCGCTGCTGCTGCTCCCGCTGACGGCGCCGGGCGCGGACCGGCCGCTGGCCGCCGCACTGGTGCTGGCCGCCGGGGTCTCGGCGGGCTCGGCCGAGCGGGCGGCCCGCTGGTACCGGCAGGTCGGTCGGGGCCACCTCGGGGCGGCCCGCACGCTGGCCGGGTTCCGGGCCCGGATGCGGCCGGTGCTGCCGGTCGCGGTCGCGCTGCACCTGGCGGTGCTCGGGGTGCTGACCTACGCGGCGCTGGCCGTTCTGGCGGTCGTCGCGCCGCGCCCCGGGCCCGGCCACGGCGGCGGGCTGCTGCACCTGGCCGCCGAGCGGGCCGGCCCCGCCGCGTGGGCCGCGCAGGGCGTGCTGGGCCTGTTGTTGGTGCTGCCCGCGCTGCTGGCCCGGTGCGGCCGGGCCACGGCCGCAGCGCTGGGCGCGGTGGCCGGGCCCGCCGCCGCGGCGGTGCTGCTCGCCCTGGGCCGTCCCTGGCCGTCGGCCGTCCTGCTGGGCGGCGGTGCGGTAGCGGCGGTGCTGGCGGTCCACGGCTGGGCGGTGCTCGGCCGGGCCGGCTCGCACCGCTGAGCACGGCCCGGCGAACCCCGCCGTGCCGAGGACCGTCCGATGAACCCCCGCCCGAGGAACCGCCGCTCGATGAACACCTGTCAGATCTCGTTCGCTGTTCTCGCTGTTTTCAGTCCGCCAGGTCGTCCCCGACCTCGCTTCGTGGAAGGACGCCCCCGATGAGGGTGCTGCTGCTGGGCGCCGACGGCTTCATCGGCCGCCGGGTGACCGATCGTCTGCTGATGGACCAGGAGTTGCAGGTGACGGTGCTCGGCCGGCGCGACTCGGCCGACATCCGCTTCGACCTGACCACCGGGAGTCCGGGCGCGCTGGCCCGCTTCCTGGACGCGGTCGCGCCGCAGGTGGTGATCAACTGCGCGGGCGCCACCTACGGCAGCTCGCGGACCCTGATCCGGTCGAACACGCTGGCCGTCGCGACGGTCTGCGAGGCGATCCGGCGCAGCCGGGAGCCGGCCCGGCTGGTGCACGTCGGCTCGGCCGCCGAGTACGGGCCGGTGCCCGGCGGGGTGCCGGTGTCCGAGCAGTCCGAGCCGCGGCCGGTCGGCCCGTACGGGGTCTCCAAGCTCGCCGGGACGGAGCTGGTGCTGGCCTCCGGGCTGGACGCGGCGGTGCTGCGGGTGTTCGACGTGGTGGGCCCGGGGGCGCCGACCGCCTCGCTGTTCGGGCGCCTGGCCGAGGGCCTGCGGCGGGCGCTGGAGCGAGACGAGAACCAGGTGCGGATGCCGGACCTGTCCGGATACCGGGATTTCGTGGACGTGCGGGACGTCGCCCGGGCGATCCAGGCGGCCGCGGTCTCGGCCGCCACCGGGGTGATCAACGTCGGCAGCGGGCACGCCGTGCGGGCCCGGGACGCGGCCCAGTTGCTGGTCCGGGCCTCGGGCTTCGAGGGGGCGATCGTGGAGGAGAACCGGCCGGTCCTGCTGCCCGCGCAGGTCGGCGGGCCGGGCGGCGACCACGTGGCCGGCCACCACCTGCCCGGCCACCGCGCGGAGGGCCACCGGCCGGAGGGCCGGCCCGCCCCGGGCGAGCCGGTGCCGTGGCGGCAGGCGGACGTGCGCACCGCCCGGGACCGTCTCGGCTGGCGGACACAGGTGCCGCTGGAGGAGTCGCTCGGGGACGTCTGGCTGGAGACGGCCTGCCGGGTGTGAGTCGGGCGCGGGGGCGCCCCGGGCCCGCAACCACGGGCCCGGGGGGCTCCCGGGGGCCCGGTGGGCGGTTCCACGATCCGGCGCGGGCCGTCTCGCCCACCGGACGAGCTGTCTCGGAATACCGGCGGGGCGTGACACTGTTGGCCTAGAGAGCCACCTGAGTGGCGGTGCAACAACCCCGTCCGAGGCTGGCCCTGGCCGCCTGAAGAAGACACCCATCGGAGTCCCCGTGTCGTTGCCACCCCTGGTCGAACCGGCCGACGAGCTCACCGTTGACGAGGTCCGCAGGTACTCCCGCCACCTGATCATCCCGGACGTCGGGATGGCCGGGCAGAAGCGGCTGAAGAACGCCAAGGTGCTGTGCGTCGGCGCCGGCGGCCTCGGCTCGCCCGCGCTGATGTACCTGGCCGCGGCCGGGGTCGGCACGCTGGGCATCGTCGAGTTCGACGTGGTCGACGAGTCGAACCTGCAGCGCCAGATCATCCACGGCCAGGCCGACATCGGCCGCTCCAAGGCGGAGTCGGCGCGCGACTCGGTCAAGGAGATCAACCCCTACGTCGACGTGGTCCTGCACGAGGAGCGCCTCGACAACTCCAACGTGATGGAGATCTTCTCCGGCTACGACCTGATCGTGGACGGCACCGACAACTTCGCCACCCGCTACCTGGTGAACGACGCCGCGGTGCTGCTCGGCAAGCCGTACGTGTGGGGCTCGATCTACCGCTTCGACGGCCAGGCCAGCGTCTTCTGGGCCGAGCACGGCCCCTGCTACCGCTGCCTCTACCCGGAGGCCCCGCCGCCGGGCATGGTCCCGTCCTGCGCCGAGGGCGGCGTGCTGGGCGTGCTGTGCGCGTCCATCGGCTCGATCCAGGTCAACGAGGCGATCAAGCTGCTGGCCGGCATCGGGGACCCGCTGGTCGGCCGGCTGATGATCTACGACGCCCTGGAGATGAACTACCGCCAGGTGAAGGTCCGCAAGGACCCGAACTGCGCCGTCTGCGGGGAGAACCCGACGGTCACCGAGCTGATCGACTACGAGGCCTTCTGCGGCGTCGTGTCGGAGGAGGCGCAGGCCGCCGCGGCCGGGTCGACCATCACCTCCAAGCAGCTCAAGCAGTGGCAGGACGACGAGGAGGACATCTACCTCATCGACGTCCGCGAGCCCGGTGAGTACGAGATCGTCAACATCCCCGGCGCGGTGCTGATCCCGAAGAACGAGTTCCTCATGGGCGACGCCCTGGAGAAGCTCCCGCAGGACCGGAAGATCGTGCTGCACTGCAAGTCGGGCGTGCGCTCGGCCGAGGTGCTGGCCGTGGTCAAGGCCGCGGGCTTCGCCAATGCCGTCCACCTGGGCGGCGGGGTGCTCGGCTGGGTGAACCAGATCGAGCCGCACAAGCCGGTCTACTAGACCGTCGGGACGTGACGTACGGGGAGGGGCCCCCCCCCCCGCGCGGCCGGGGGGGGGCCCCCCCCCAACGGGGGGGGGGGCCGTCGGACCCCCACAACGCCCGCCGGCGGCGGGCCACCGTGGTGGG
>NZ_JBHXEG010000006.1:103952-169546 GCF_042724935.1 Kitasatospora sp. NPDC127060 | reverse complement strand
AAACGCTTGACTGGGAAACCCCAGCCAAGCGCCTGCATAAACTGCTCGCGGCCTGATCAACCGACCACGTGTTGCAACGACCCCTATAAACCGCCGCCTCCGGGGGCGGGGCGGGCTACCCTTCCCGCCATGACCGCCACCGCCCCGCGCCGCCGTACCCTGCTGGGCGCCGCCCTGGCGGGGGCCCTCACCGTGGGCTGCTCAACCGGTTGCTCCGCCGGAACGGCACCGAGCCGGTCGCTGCGGCTGGCCACCGGGCCCGAGGGCGGGCCGTACAACGCCTTCGGGCGCTCCTTCACCGAGGCCGTCACGGCGGACGGGCACCTCACCCTCACCCCGGTGAGCAGCGCGGCCAGCGTCGACAACCTCCAGCAACTCGCCGACGGCTCGGTGGACCTCGCGCTGACCACAGCCGACGTCGCCGAGGACGCGGTGCTCGGGCACGACACCTTCGACCACCCGCTCGAACTCACCGCGCTGGCCCGGGTGTACGTCAACTACCTGCACCTGCTCGCCCCCGCCGACGGGCCGGTGCGCGAACTCGCCGACCTCGCGGGCCGCCGGGTGGCCACCGGCGCGGTGGGCTCCGGGAACCAGGTCACGGCCGGGCGGCTGCTGCGCCGGGCGGGCCTCACCGGCGACCGAGCGCCGCTGGAGCAACGCTCGCTCGGGCTGGCCGAGTCACTGGCCGCGCTGCGGGCCGGGGAGCTGGACGCGGTGTTCTGGTCCGGCGGTGTGCCGACGCCCGCGGTATCCGCTCTGGCGGGCGAACTGCCGCTGCGGTTCGTGCCCTTGGACGCCGTCGCCGCGCTGCTGCGGGAGCGCTACGGCCCGGTGTACACGGCCGTCACCCTGCCCGCCGGCGCGTACGGCCTGGCCGGCCCGGTCACCACCCTCGGCGTGGGCAACTACCTGACGGCCCGTCCGGGCGTGCCGGAGGACGCCGTCCGCCGACTGCTCGGCGTCCTCTTCGGCCAATGGGCCACCCTGCTGCGGTCGGTGACGGCCGGTGCCCGGCTGGAGCCCCGGTTCGCGATCTCCACCGGGGCCGTCCCGCTGCACCCGGGGGCGGCGGCCTACTACCGGTCGGTGTACGGGTAGCTCCGGGCTGCTCCAGGCACGGTCGATCGGGCGCGGGTGGGTCGGGGCACGGACGGGCGGCATCCGGCGAACCGGCAGGGAGCGTGACGATCCGGTGACACGGAAGGCGTCATTCCGTCGAGTGCCCCGACTAACTTCGATCGTGCACGCCGCTCCGCCGGCCCCGTCCGGGCCGGTCAAGGCGTCGGCCCTCACCCGTACTTCGGCACAGGAGAACCGCATGTCGCTCTCGACGATCCGCCGCACCCGCCGCGCCCGCACCCTCGCCGGCACCATGCTGACCGCCGCGCTGCTGGTCCCGGCCGCCACCGCCTGCAGCAGCTCCTCCGGTTCGACCGCCGCCACCACGCCCACCGCCACTCTCAGCGCCACCGCCGCCACCACGCCCACCACCGCCCCGCCCGCCGCGACCACGCCCGCCCCGGCCGACGGGTCACCGGCCGCTCCCCCGAGCGCGCACGCCAGCAGCACCCCGGCCGGCCGGCCCAGCCCAGCCCGCACCACCCCGCCGGCGAGCGCCGGCAAGGGCGCGCCGCCGGCGGCCGGCCAGACCCTGCCGGACGGCAGCAAGGTGGAGATCCAGAAGCTCGGTGACCTGCACTACGTCGCCAAGCTCGTCCACGACGGCCAGGTCCTCGGCACGGTGGAGGCGAACGGGCACGACGCCGGGGTCGACGCCAACGACATGTTCGTGGTGCTCTCGATGGACGGCACCGTCCACGCCTGGATGGGCGGCGCGCACCAGGGCCCGGGCACCTTCAAGCTCGCGGGCGGTTGGACGGCCAAGGTCACCAAGGTCGGCGAGCTGCACTACCGCGCCGACATCACCGGCAACGAGAACGCGGTGATGGGCACCCTGGAGGCCGACCAGCACGACGACGGGCTGAACGCCAACGGCGTCTACATCGTGCTCGGCACCGGCGGGGAGATCAGCGCCCACGAGTGAGCCCGGCACCCCGACGCACCTTCAAGCACGTTCAAGCACCTTCAAGCACGTTCAGACTCCGCCAAGCACCGTCAAGCACTGCCAAGCACTGCCAAGCACCGTCAGGCGCCGTTTGGTAGCACCCCGTACGCCTCGCTACGCTGCGGGGCATGCGGTTGAACGTCCGGCTGGACGACCGGTTCCAGCTCCCCGAGGCACCCGAACGGCAGGCACCGGCGGCACCCGCCCGCCGGTGGCGCGAACGCCCGCGGGACGCGGCGTGATCCTTCGCATCGACCGGGCCTGGCTGCTGGACATCGCCCACCGCTTCCTGCCCGCCGACCCGGACATCGTCGACTACGGCACCCTCACCGCCGCCGTCGCCCGCCACGTCGACGAGGTCATGGACGTGCCGGTGTACGAGGGCCCGCACCAGCGCGCGGCCGCGCTGATGCACCAGCTGATCCGGGTCCCGGCACTGGAGTCCGGCAACGAGCACTTCGCCGCCGTGGTCGCCGCCGCCTACCTCAGTGCCTCCGGAGTGGTCGTCACCGCCGGGCCGAAGGCCGCCGCCGAACTCGCCGCCCGGATCCGGGACGGCCGCGCCGACGTCCGGGAGACCGCCACCGCCCTCCGCAGCTGGTACCGCTGAGCCCCCGAGCCCCCTGAGCCCGCCGAGCCCGCCCAGCTCACGGCGCGGGCAGCCGGAACTCGACGGTCAGCCCGTGCGGCCGGGTCGGGGCGACGGTCAGCGTGCCGCCGCCGGCCCGGGCGAGCTCGTCCGCGATGGCCAGCCCGAGACCGGTTCCGGGCAGGTTCTGGTGCTCCGGCGAGCGGGCGAACCGCCGCAGCAGTATCGGGAGTTGAGCCTCCGGAACGCCGGGCCCGGTGTCCCGGACCCGCACCACCGCGCCACCGTCCGGGCCGGCCGAGGCGGTCACCCGGACGCGCTCCCCGGGCGGCACGAACTTGCCGGCGTTGTCCAGCAGCGCGTCCAGGATCCGCCCGGCCGCGTCGGGCAGGGTACGGGCACGCAGCCCGGGCGTCACCCGGGCCGTCAACTCCAGCCCGCCCGCCTCGAACACCGGCACCCAGGCGGCCACCCGTTCGGCCACCGCCGCGGACACGTCGTTCTCCTCGACCGGCGCGGCGGCCGCCTCCAGCCGGGCCAGCGCGAGCAGTCCGTCGAGCAGTTCGCCCAGCCGGTCCGCCTCGTCGAGGGCCAGCGCGTGCGCCTGCCGCCCCGGGCCCGGGCCGACGTGCGGCTCGGCGTTCTCCAGTTGCAGCACCAGCGTGGCCAGCGGGTTGCGCAGCTGGTGGGAGGCATCGGCGACGAAGTCCCGCTGACGGCGCAGGGATTCGGCGACGGCCTGCGCCATGCCGTCGAAGTGCCGCCGCAGCCGCCGAAGTTCGGGCGGGCCGGTGTCGGCGGCGACCCTCGGCTCGAAGCGCCCGCCCGCCACGGTGGCCACCGCGCGGTCGAGTTCGTCGACCGGCCGCAGCAGCCAGCGGGCGATCCCGGCGGCGACCAGGGCGGCGGCGCCGAAGGCGGTGACGGCGCCGGCCGCGATCAGCGCCCAGCGGACCAGCACGTCATGGCGCGCGGCGCCGGTGGGGACGGTCAACAGCACGGCGCCGCCGACCCGTTCGTCCTGTCCGACCGGCTCGGCCAACACCACGGTCCCGGGCCCCCAGGGGTGGATGGTGGGCAGCGCCTCGGTGGAGCGGCCGGTGAGGGCGCGCTCCTCGGCCTGCCGCGCGGCCGCGCCGCGCGGGGCGGTCCCGGCCCGGCCGACGGTGTGCCCGGCGGCGTCCACCACCGTCACGGCGGCGCCGTAGAGCTGGGCGTAGCGGCCGAGTTCGGCGTCGAGCTCCCGGTGGTCGGCGTCGGTGCGGATCCGGTCGGCGAGTTCGGCGAAGCGTACGGCGTCGGCCCGTCGCTGCAGCAGCAGGTGTTCGGTGCGGCCGCGGGCGTAGGAGTCGGCCAGCGGCAGGGCGAGCAGCAGCACAGCCGTACCGATGAGCGCGGTGAGCACGGCCAGCAGCCGGCGCCTCACGGGCCGTCCAGGGCGCCGAGCTGGTAGCCGTAGCCGCGGATGGTGCGCACGAGGGCGGCCCGGCCGGTCTTGGCCCGGATGCCGGCCACGTGCACGTCCAGCGAGCGCGAGGAGGCGAGGAAGGCGTCGCCCCAGATCCGGTCGAGGATCTCCTCGCGGGAGCGGACATCGCCGGGCTGGGCGGCGAGCAGGGCGAGCACGTCGAACTCGCGCCGGGTGAGCCGGACGGCCGCGCCGTCGACGGTCACCGTGCGGGCGGCGAGGTCGATCGCGACGTCCCCGGTGCGCACCCGTCGCTCCCCCTCGGCCGGTTCCGCGGAGTCCGAGGAGTCCCGGGAGGAGGTGCGGCGGCGCACGGTGTCGATCCGGGCGATGAGTTCGGCCATCCGGAACGGCTTGACCACGTAGTCGTCGGCGCCGGCCCGCAGGCCCTGGAGGACGTCCCGCTCCTCGCTGCGCGCGGTGACCACGATCAACGGCAGGTCGCACACCGTGCGGAGCTTGCGCAGCAGGTCGAGGCCGTCCAGGTCCGGCAGGCCGAGGTCGAGCAGCACGAACTCGGCCTCCCGGGCATGCCGCAGTGCCTCGGCGGCGCGGACCACCCGGCGCACGGTGTGGCCGCGCCGGGTGAGCGCGGTGGCGAGGGCCTGGGCCATCCGGTCGTCGTCCTCGACCAGCAGCATGTGCACGTAACCCTCCCCAGCGGTGAGGGCACTACCGTACGGTCTCCGCCCCGGCGGGCGCGGCCGGGGCCTCCCCGGAGGTCTCCGGCGCGGTCTCCGCCGGCGCTTCCGCCGGGCTGAGCACGGCGTGCCGGGTGTCCGGCATCAGCACATAGGTCACCAGCGAGACCAGGGCGCAGCCGGAGACGTACCAGAAGAAGCCGGACTCGCGCCCGCTGTTCTTGAACCAGAGCGCGATGTACTCGGCGGTGCCGCCGAACAGCGCGTTGGCGAGGGCGTACGGGAGCGCGACGCCCAGGGCGCGGATCCGGGTCGGGAACAGCTCCGCCTTCACCGCCGCGTTGATCGAGGTGTAGCCGGTGACGATGACCAGCGCGGTGAGCGAGAGCCCGAGCGCCGACCAGTAGCCGCCGGCCGAGCCGAGCGCCGTCATCAGCGGGTAGGTGCCGACGGTGCAGCCGAGCGCGAAGGTGATCAGCAGCGGGCGGCGGCCGATCCGGTCGGAGAGCAGGCCCGCCGCCGGCTGGATCGCGGCGAAGACGGCGAGCGCGGTGAAGCTGACCAGGGTGGCGGTGTTCTTGTTCAGCCCGGCGCTCCCGATCAGGTACTTGGTCAGGTAGGTGGTGTACGTGTAGTACGCGACGGTGCCGCCGAGGGTGAGCGCCATCACCAGCACCGCCTGGCGCCGGTGCTCCCACAGGGTGCGCAGGGTGCCTCGGGCGTCGGCCGCCGCGCGCCCGCCGGCCTCGGCGGTGAACGCCTCGGTCTCCGGCAGCCGGCGGCGCAGCCACAGCACCACCACCGCGAGGACGGCGCCCAGCAGGAACGGCAACCGCCAACCCCAGGAGTGCAGTTGGGCGCTGCTGAGGGTGTGCTGCAGGACGATCAGGATGCCCAGACCGAGGAGCTGGCCGCAGGTCATCGACACGTACTGGAACGAGGAGCCGAGCCCGCGCCGGTTCGGGGCGGACGCCTCGGTCAGATAGGTGGCGCTGGCCGCGTACTCACCGCCGATGCTGAGGCCCTGGAGCAGCCGGGCGAGCAGCAGCACGACGGCGCCGAGGTAGCCGGACTGACCGTACGTCGGGGCGATCGCGATCAGCACGGCGGCCGCGGACATCATGGTGACGGTCAGGGTGAGTGCGCTCTTGCGGCCGTGCCGGTCCGCGGCCCGGCCGAGCAGCCAGCCGCCGACCGGGCGCATCAGGAAACCGACCGCGAAGATGCCGGCGGTGTTCATCAGCTTCGCGGTGGAGTTGCTGCCGGGGAAGAAGTCGTCGGCGAAGTAGACGGCGAAGCTGGCGTAGACGAACCAGTCGTACCACTCCACCAGGTTGCCCAGCGACCCGCCGACCATGGCGAGCCGCCGTCGGGCGCGCTCCTCACCGGGCGGCTGCGACTGGACGGCGACGGCGGCGGACGGGGACATGGCGGCTCCGGGGGGCTGGTACGGCGGGTGGGTGTCCCAGAGCGTGCAGCCGGCCACCGGACGGCGGCAAGGAGCGCCGCACAGAACTTACGTTCCGCTAAGGAAGGCCGGCACCTGACGCGTCGGCCGATCCCCCGCTTCCGGTCCCCGCCGCCACCGCCGCCGAACCGGCGGTCCCCACCCCGCACCGGCTTGAGCGCGGCACCCGGACCCGCTCGGGGGTTCGGGCCGGGGCCGCTGCTCCAGGGTCTCCTCGATGAGCGCCGTCGGCACGCGGAGTCACGCATTCGGGGCGCGGAGAGGGAACCCACCGGTCGCGGGCGATCACCGACGGTCACCGTGCGCTCCCGGGACGCCGACGGGCACCCGACCTGCTGCCCGGCCGCCGTTGCGCACCCACCGTGCCCATGGTGACACTTTCCGTGAGCGAACGGGTTCGACTCCGCTCCGTTCCCACCTGCGATGACCTACCTGGGAGGCCGAGACAACGTGCTGGTACGACGATTTCCGGGAGAAGGCGGAAACGGGGGCCGAGGGCGCCGGCTACCGGGCGCGCTCGCGTCCGCGGGTCTCCTGGTACTGAGTGGCGCCGTGGTGCTGCCGCCGTCCACGGCAGGCGCCACGACTACGGCCACGGCCACGGTCCGCACGGCCGCAGCAGCGGCCGTAGCCGTGGCTGCCGACCCGTGTCCGCCGGCGAACGGTACGACGGTCTGCGACACCCCCGGCTCCTACACCTACACCGTGCCGCCGAACGCACAGCACGTCCGGTTGACCGTCATCGGCGGGGGCGGCGGCGGGGGCGGCGGGGCTCTCGGCGCCGGGGGCGGAGCCGGTGCCGCGATCGTCTGCACCGTCACCGGCCTGGCGCCGGGCACGGTGCTGGCGGTGACCGTGCCCGCCGGCGGCAATGCCGGTGCCCTGGAGGAGAGTTCGCAGGTCCTGAGTCCGGCCGGCGGTGGCCGGGCCGCCGCCGTCACCACCGGCGGCCTGGCCGTCTCCGCGGCCGGCGGTGGAGGCGGCGCCGGCAGCATCGACGGCTTCGACGGCGTCGACGGCGGCGCTGGTGGCGGCACCGGCGGAGGCGCCGGCGGCGTCGCGCCCGACACCGAGGACGGCCCATCGGAGGCGACCGCAGGCCGGCCCGGCACTGCGCCGACCTGCACCGCGTCCGGCAACGGACTGACAGCCGTCACGGGCCCTCCGACCACCAGCACAGCCGGGCGACCCGGCCTGGAGGGCGGCAGCGGCGGGACGATCTCTCCGGACGGCTTCGCACCCCAGTGCCCCGCCGCCGGCCTCGGCGGCCCGGGCGAGCCGGGCAGGCTGGGCGTGCCCGGATTCGATGGCGGCGCGCCGGGATGCGTCCTGATCACTCCCGTCCTGTCCTGCCCTCCCGACGGCTCCACCTCCGTCTGCGCCCCCGGCCTCGCCCAGTACACCGTCCCGGCCCAGACCGGCACGCTGACCGTCACGGCCGTGGGCGCCGCGGGTAGCGGTGGCGGTGGTGGCGGCGGTCAGGGCGCCAGCATGATCTACGGCGACGGCCTCAGCGGCCAGGGCGGCACCGGCGGCGGCGCCGCGGCAGGTCTGACCTGTACGTTCACCGGGCTCCAGGCGGGCGCCGTGCTGGACGTCAGCGTGCCCTTCACCACGCCCGGCGGGCTGCACGGTAGGGGCGGCAACGGCGGCGGCGACTTCACCGCCGGCAATCCCGGCGACGGCGGTACCGGCGGCCAGGCCGCCTCCGTCACCGGACCCGGCGGACTCGCGGTACTCGCTCCCGGCGGTGGCGGCGGAGCCGGCGGCCACGGCTCCGCCAGCCGTCCTCCGGGCGGTGCCGGAACTGCGGGCAGCCCGGCCGGCCAGGGCGGCGGAGCCGGCGGATCAGGCGGCTTCGCCGAGGCCACCGCCGGCAGCCAGGGCACCGACCCGATCTGCGCGGCCACCGCCCCCGGTGTGGACGCCACCCCCACCCTCTACACCGGCACCGCCGGCACCGCAGTGACCGACGGCCAGACCGGCGGGCCCGGCGGGACCATCACCCTGCCCCCCGCCGTCACCAGCGCCTGCCCGGCCGGCGCCGCCACCGGCGACGGCGGAACCGGCGGCCGGGGCGGCGACGGCGGCCGGAGAGCACAACCCGACGGGCAGAACGGCACCGACGGGACCACCGGCGGCGGCGGCTGCGTCCTCATCGTCGCCACCCCGTGACCGGAGGCCGCCGCTTGCGGCGGACTGCCGAGTCCAAGGACGACGAGGACGACGAGGACGAGGACGAGGACGAACAGGCACCGCCGAGAAGCCGGCATCTGTTCACGGGGTGGGTGCCACCGCCGCGGTCGGTGGCACCCGGAACGCGCCTCTCACCGCGGAGAGCGGTTGTCAGTGAGTTGGCCGCTCTTCGGCCCGATGCCCTTGCTCCTGGCCGGAGTTCCGTCCGGGGCGAACGACTGGTGGAAGGTGAAGGCGTGCGGCGCGGAGGAGCCGTGGTCATGGAGGTGTTCCAGCGTCGAAACCCCGTCCTGCCAGGTGGGTATCACGCCGTCGGAGACCCACCAGAGCACGTGATTCGGGTGTGCTGTCCGCTCGAACCAGTCGTAGCGCCTGTTCAGCGCCTCACGGTGCAGGCCGGTGTAGATGGCGTCGAAGGCGGAGTGCAGGTCGGTCCAGAGTGAGAGGGTCGCGGCCAGGGCGACGGTTTCCGGCGTACGGCCCTTGTCGTACCAGGCCGGTACGGTGAACTCTCCCCAGGTGCCCCAGTCCAGGTCGAAGTGGGTGCCCCGGGCGCGGTCCACCGCTTCGGCGTGGGCGAGGTATCCGGGGTGCCGGCTGATCGTCGGGTAGATGGCCTCGCCGCTGTCGTGGAGTTCACGCGTGAGGGGTGCGGGATCGGCGAGAGGCGACTTCAGGACGCCGAAGGTGTACAGCGCGAGTCGGGGCATGCGTGTCTCCCTGATCAGAGTGTCGCGGGTGGCTCGGCCTGAGGGAACTCCGGTTCGACCGTGGCCGATCGCCGAAGACCAGGTGAAGGTAGTCGCCTCGGCGGGCGTTGTCGAAGTTGCGTTTTCGCTGTCCAAGTGGCTTCTCGTACCGGTCGTTTCGCGATCCTGCCGCCGCAGCCGGGGGCGCGGAAGCCGACGGCGGCCCCCGCTCGGCGCGCCGGTACCGGTGCGCGCCGGCGGAGTGCCGCGCGCGCGGGCTGTACGGCACCGGTCACATCCAGGAATACTGCCGGTCATGAACAGGCCAAAAGCTACCCGGCTCCTCGCCGCACTCGCCGCCTGCGCGACCGGCGCCTCCGTGCTGGTGGGCGTCCAGGCGACCCCGGCCTCCGCGGAGGTCTTCTGCGGCTCCCACTCGGTGGACGGCGCCATCTGGACGGAGTACACCCAGACGCCCGGCGTGCGGCAGGCACTCGGCTGCCCGACCAGCGATGAACTCGGCCTTCCCGACGGGGTCGGCCGCCGCCAGGTCTTCGACAACGGCTCGATCTACTGGAGCCCGAACACCGGGGCGCACGCCGTGTGGGGCCTCATCGGCCAGGAGTGGGGCCAGCACGGCTGGGAGGGCGGCTACATGGGGTACCCGCTCACCGACGAGCTGAAGAACCCCGACGGGATCGGCGTCCGCCAGCAGTTCCAGAACGCCACGGTCTACTGGTCCCCCAGCACCGGAGCGCACGCGGTGCACGGCAACATCGGCTGGTGGTGGGGGCAGTACGGGTACGAAGGGGGGACGTACGGCTACCCCACCAGCGACGAGTACGACACCGGGCACGTCGGCGGCAACGTCGACGACAACAACGGCATCCGCCAGGACTTCCAGTCCGGCAAGTACCTCCTGTGGAGCGGCGGTCAGGCCGACGCCTTCGAGGCCTGCCAGAGTGCGTGCATCGGCTACGGCGGCACCACCAACACGAAGTGGGTGGTGAAGACCGAGGTCTACGTGAACTGGACCAACAGCCGCCTGACGTCCGTCCACGTCACCCCGACCGCCGCCGCGTTCAAGACCGTCACCGGGAACGACGACGCCGCAAGCGACGTGCAGGACGACTGGAAGCAGGTGTGGTCCAACACCCGCATGTTCCCCGGCGCCACCCAGACCGAGCAGAAGTCCACCTACCAACAGCTCTTCTGCCACGCGCAGTTCTCCTACCCCAACCCCGACGGCGGGCACTTCGGCGGCCCGACCTGGGACTTGGAGACCTGGCGCCCCGAACTCACCGGAAATGCCGACGCGGTTCTCAAGAAGATGCTCGCCTCCAAGTGCAACTGGGACACCGACTCGTAACACCCGGTCGTCCGGCTCCCCTCGGCCGAAGGAGCCGGCCGGGCACCGGTGGAAGTACGGTGCCCGGCCGGCCGGTTCCCGGGGTTACGGCGCCGGGCTCAGCTTCTTCCAGGGTCGGCCGCCGTTGGCCTCCGCCGTGCCGGGGGCGGCGGTGGTGTACCACTGGGCGTACCAGTAGTAGCCCTGGTACTTCACGAACGCGGCCGTCGAGGCGGCCGGGTCGCCGGCGAGGAGGTGGGTCTCCCGCACGGTGGAGCCGCCGGAGACCTCGATGTCGTTGCCGCCGGCGGAGCGCAGCTTGAACAGGCCGTTGTGCTCGGGCCCGCCGGGTGCGCCTTCGCTGCCGTTGTCGGCGATCGGGACGAGCCGCCACTTCTGCTCGGTCCGCCCGTCGCACGGGAGCGAGGCGATGTCCTGCCGGGAGGTGGTGGCGGTCAGGCACCTGCCGCCGCCGGCGACGGTGTAGAGGCCGCCGCCCGCGTTCTGGATCTGCCAGTACTGGTTGGGGTTCTGCTCGTTCAGCTCCACGAGGTGCGCCCGGGACTGGTCCGGGTTGTTGTCGATCATCATGGGCTTGCCGGCCTGGCTGTCGCCGTACTCGAACATCCAGCCCCTGTCGCCCTTGTCGTACATCCGCCACAGCCGTCCGCCGTCGGGCCGGTAGACCTGGTCCTGCTTCCAGTCCGGCGCCTGGCAGGAGCTGCCCGCGGTGGGGGCCGGCGGTGTCACGGTGCGGACGTCGCGGCGCTGGTCGCCGGTCGAGCCGTACTCCCGGCCGCCGATCTTGAACGTCACGTTGGACGGCCCGGTGATCGGCAGGTAGTACTTCAGGTCGATGTCCCGGGACTTGCCCGGCGCCAGGTCCTCGCAGTAGCCGAGGGTGAGGGTGAGGCGGTGGAAGTCGCCCTTGAGGCCGCCGGTGTTGGGGCCGGTGTGGCCGGGCACGAGGCCCTTCATCTCCTTGTAGTCGTTGTCCTTGACGACCGGCGGCATCGAGGTGGGCAGGTCGAGGGAGATCTCGGTGCCCTGGGCGAGGGTGACGCCGGAGTTGTTGGTGATCCGCAGCTTCGGCTGGACGGGGTAGAAGTCGTCCTTCCCGGTGGGGAACTCCACCAGTTCGGCCTTCACGTCGATCACCTCGGCGGGCTGGGCCCGCCCGCCGGCCTTGGTGTTGCCGGCGGCGCCGGCGCCCTTGAGGACCTCGTCCAGGCGGGTGGTCAGGTCGTAGCCCATGCCCCATTCCCCGCCCGGCCGCTGGGCGTAGTCGCCGGCGAGCTCCCAGATCATCGCGCCGCCGATGCCCTTGTCGACGATGTACTTCGCCTTGGCGTCGATCGACTTCTCGTTCTCGGTGGACAGGAACACCTTCTTGGTGTCGTTCCACAGCCAGGGCGCCTGGAGCGCGTCTGAGTACTTCGGCGCGTAGGTGCCGGTCAGCTGCCCGCTGGTCAGGCCGGTGTCGACGCCGTAGGAGCGCAGGTAGCCGGGGGTTCGGCCGTCCTGGAGGTTCTTGGTGTGCCACAGCGGGTTGGACCCGGCGCCGACCTCCCGCTCGTTCTCCAGGTCGTGCCAGAGGTTGTCGATCCCGACCGCGCCCATCCCGCAGAACTGCGCGTTGGCGGGCCCCCGGCCGCCGGTGCCCAGCGGGCACTGCGCCTGGTCCGGCATCGCGGCCGTGCCCCACAGCCCGTCGGTGCCGCCCTGGACGTCGCGCCAGCCGCGCGAGTAGTACGGGATGCCGAGGTTGATCCGGCCGGGCGGCAGGGCGCCCCGGTAGTAGTGGTAGGCCCAGTCGGTGTTGAAGTAGCCCTCCTTCTGGAAGTCCTTGGTGTCGGGCGCCTGGTCGTCGTAGATCCCGGCGTCCGCCAGCTCGTTGTCGCGCCCGTCGTCGTACAGCGGGGCCTGCGGGCCGACGAACTTGTTCCAGGAGCCGTGCAGGTCGTAGGTCATGACGTTGACGAAGTCCTGGTACTGGAGCGACTGCCCGGCGTCCAACCCGCGCACCAGGTAGCCCGACGAGGAGCCGGCCGAGGTCAGCAGGTAGTAGCGGCCCTTCTCCGCGCCGGAGCGGTCCAGCTTCTCCCGCAGCGTCTTCATCAGGGCGTTGTAGCCCTGCTGGAGGCCCTTGCGGCGCGGGTTGGAGACGTCCCAGTCCAACGGGTTGCCGGTGTCGGGCAACGCCGTCGGGTACTCGTAGTCGATGTCGACGCCGTTGAAGCCGTACCGGTCCAGGAAGGCGGTGACGGAGTCCGCGAACGCGTCGATGCCCACCTGGTTCACCGAACCGTCGGCGTTGGTGGCCATCGCGTAGAAGCTCCGGGTGCCCGCCCAGCCGCCGACCGAGATCAGCGTCTTCACCGCCGGATGCTTCTTCTTGTAGGTGTTCAGCAGGTTGAAGTGCCCCTTGTACGGCAGCGAGGCGTCCATCGCGTTCTTCTCTCCCGGCCAGGTCATGCCGGTCGCCGGGTTGGCAGGGTCGTTCGGGTCGCCGATGTCGATCCGATTGTCCTTGACGTCTGCGAACGCGTAGTTGACGTGGGTGACCTTCGACCAGGGGATGTTCGACGCCAGGTACTTCGGGTCGCCGCTCTTCCCCGCGCGCCATCCGGTGAAGTAGCCCACCACGCGCCGGGTGCGGTCGTTGCCGACCCACTCGCGGCCAGCGCCGTCGTACACGTCGCAGTACCGCGCCGCGACGCCCTGGGTCGGCGTCATGCCCTCGGGACGGCAGTCGCCCGAGGCGGCGGGCTTGGTGCCACGGTTGTCCGGGGAGGCGTCGAACGGATCGCCCGCGTCACCGCCGTCGGGCTGGCCCACCGGGGGGGTCGCCAGCTGCCACTTCTGGGCGTCGCTCCGGTTGCAGTCGTAGAGTTGCAGCGGTCGGCCGGTGTCCGAGCCGGGGACGTCCAGGCACTTGCCGGAGTTCGGGTTCCGCAGTTCCTGCCGCGCGCTGTAGAACCACTTCTGGGAGGCGGAGCCGTTGCACGTGTACAACTGGATGGCCGTCCCGCTGTCGACGCGCCCGCCGTCGACGTCCAGGCACTTGGCCAGCGCCTGCAGCGTGCCGTCGTCCGTCACCGTCCACGCCTGCCCGTCGGAGCCGGTGCAGTCCGTGAGCCGGATCGGGGTCCGGTCGTCCCGGCTGCCGCCGCGCGGCTCCACGCACTTGCCGCCCAGCCCTCGGATCGTGCCCACCTGCGTGCCCGTCCCGGTCTCCCGGAGCTTCCACCGCTGGGCCTGACTGTTCGCGTCGCAGGCCGTCACGGCGAGCGCCTCGCCCGGGTTGCCCGCGGTCAGACAGCCGCCGTCGGCGGAACTGACCAGGGTGTACCAGCCGTTGCCGGCGCCCTTCGGCTGCCAGACCTGGTTGGCGTTGCCCTCCTCGGTCCGGATGAGGTGAGTGGTGTGCGGCCCGGGATCGTGGTCGACCACCATGCCCGGATCCAGTGAGGAGGCGATCCGCCAGTTCCCGCCGCCCAGCGAGCGCATCACCCAGTGCTGGGCACCGCTGCCGTTGGGCCCGTACGCCTGGACGCTCGTCCCGGCGGCGGTGCTGCTGCCGCTCAGGTCAACGGCCATACCGGTGGCCGACCGCAGCTCCACCTGCTGACCCTCGCGCGGGTCCGTCCCGGGGTCCGGGTCGCGCGGGGTGACGGCCACCTCCCCGGGGTAGTCGATGTACCAGAACTGGTTCTCATTGACACCCTTGGGGCAGGGATCGATGCCGACCCAGTTCGTGTCACTAGACCGCTGCCCCGGATCCTGCGTGAGGCAGGCTGACCCGTCGCTCTGGTCCAGGGACAGCGCGATCCGGCCGTCTGGGGTCCCCGAGTGGAACCAGCCGAGCTGGTCGCCGCCCAGGGACGCCCAGTTCCTACCGCTGAGGAAGTTGTGCCACAGGGTCAGGTAACGCCCATTGTGCTGCGCCTGCAACGTCAGCTTCTGGCCCACGTTGTGGAGCAGCCACCGCTGGCTGGCCCGTCCGTCGTCGGGACGGGTGACGAGGTAGTCGTCCTTGCCCGTTCCCGCCGCGTCCAGCACCTCGCCCGTCCGGGCGTTGCGCAGCCGGACGACGCCCTCACGAATCCGGACGTTGTCGGGATCGACCTTCAGATCGCCGCCCGAACCCGCACAGATATAGGCGTAGCTCTTGCTCCTGGCGGCCACCTTGCCGAACTCGGTCAGGCACTGCGACAACGCCTGCTGTCCGAAGGCGTTGGGGTGGACGGCCTCCTGGACGTCGCCCTGCGCGTTGGGCGTGATCCACCCGGCCTTCGGAATGTACGGGACCCAGCGGACCCACTCGGCCTTCGAGGCCGGCAACGGGTTTCCGTTGTTGTTCTCCGCTGACGCCTGATCCGCGTTCTTGGAACACAACTCGTGCCCGACGAAGGCGTTCTGGACGTCCAGGAACCTCGCCCCGACGGTCCCCGCAGCCTGCCGCAGCATGTCGCTGATCTGCGGCACCAGCGTCTTGTGCGCCCAGTCGGCGTCGGGATCGGTGAACGGGCAGCCTCCCTTACGGAAGCGCGCGTCGGTGACCGCGCCGGAGGGGTAGCGGAAATCGGCCGCAACCGGAATCGGGTTGGGATAGGACTGGAGCACCAACTGGTAGCCCGACTGGCCGGCCTGGCTCATCGTGGAGCGGATCGCGGCGAGCGTCTTGACGATGTCCGCCCTCACCGCGTCGACCTTGCGGGCGATCTGAGCCGCCTTGTTGGGGGAGGAGCAGATCTCCTCCCAGTAGTAGTAGGCCTTTGCGCAGTCCGTGACGATCCCGCTGAAGTCCAGGTCGTTGCCGCCGATGGACACCGCGATCATCCGGATGTCGTGGGTGCGGGCGAGGTCGGCCAGCTGCTGGATCTGCGGCTTCTCGCCGTTGTGTGACTCCGAGAGGATGTCCTTGGTCGTCGCGCCCGAGCAGGCGAGGTTGAACCGCCGCTCCACCGGGATGCCCTCGAACTCGGTCCCCTTGACGGGGGCGATGTCGGAGCGGTCACAGTGGTTGCCGCCGTTGTCGTAGGACGTGGTGTCGTAGACGCAGTCCTGCCCCGCCTGGCACCGCGACCGCCGGTCCGTTCCCCAGACGTCCCCGTCCTGCTTGGTCAGCGCGTTGCCCGCCCACCGGCCGCCCTCGCCGGAGATGTAGCTGTCGCCCATCGACACGATCGCCTTGGGTTTGGACGGAGCGCAGTCCGTCGCAGACGTGTGCACGGCGATGTCCGCACCGGCCTCGGAGGGCGGAGTCGACCTGGGTACGACCGGTGCCTGGGCGGGAGCGGGCCCGGGAACCGGAGGGCCTGGTCGGTTGCAGTCCTGACCCCGACCGCGCGGGTCGACGGCGAAGGAAACGGGGTAGTGGTCGGAGCTCTCCATATATGTGAGGCGGCGTGCCGCATACTCGTGGTCGGCTTGAAGCCCGTGAGCAACCATGTAGTCGTATTCCGACTCAGGGTTCGGTACCTCGTACGTCGGGAGTCCGGAGTCGATGATCTGAGTCCCGGGCCCGCCCAGCCCCAGCGGAAGTGTGTCGGGCTCCCGGTTGAAATCGCCTATCACTGTCCACAAGGCCGCCGGACCTGGGTACTTGTTCGCAACGGCCTGAACCAGGCCAGGGGCATCCGGGCCTCCTGGGGAGTCTGCGTGAATGTTGTAGAACCAAGCGTCATCGCGGCGGATACCGAACGCAGGGCGGGGATTGGCAACACCCCCCACCGCCGGAAGAACACCTACTGCGACTGCAGCCCGATCGCTGACCGTCACCAACGCCCGGCCATTTCGAGGGGTTTCCAGGAAATAGACGTAGTAGACACGGCCGTTCTGCGGGTGGGTCCACTGGTACGTGACGACTCGGAACGCGCCGTCTGCGTCGTCGTTCCACCCGGGCGTATCGGTGTCGAACCCCGGACGCACGAACTTCACGTCCGTCTGTACCATGCCGGGCGGCACGGTGTCGGGATGCTCCTGCAACGCGACCACGTGGTACCGGTCCAGGAGGTGGGGCAGGTCGTCGGGGTTCGACCATTTCGCCGTGCCCCCGCGCATGTTCCAGGTCGCCACCGTGGCATCTGTGATCGCGGCGGAGGCGCGCGGTGCGAACGTCGGGAGTGTCTGCGCGAGCACGGCGATCAGAGCGAGCGCCAGGACGACAGCTATGCGCGCCGGGAAAGATCGCGTCATCGGCGACCTTTTTCCCAACTGTGAACGTATATGACGGTCGAGCATTCCGTTCCTCAAATCTCACGGCGCCTCATCAGGAGACGTCGAGTGTCGAGTGATGCTCGATCGAAGCAGTGGGCGGCATACGTTCGGTCAACGCTCGGCCAGGAAAGCCGGCGGCCAGCCTCTCATGGGCGGGGTCGCGGGTTTTGCGTCGATGTCCGATAGCCGCCGGTCCCGGCGGCGTGCGGCCGACATGCTGGGGTGCATGACCAGTACCTTCGACGGGCTCATCGACCGGTTCCTGCTGTCCAGTGGGGAATTCGAGCGGCGGCTGCGATGCGTCCGAGGCGGACAGTGGGCCGCGCCGACCCCGTGCGCGGAGTGGAACGTGCGGCAGTTGGTCAACCACATGACCCGAGGGAACCTCGCCTACGTGCGTCTGCTGCACGGTGGCGACGCGGCGGAGTTCCTGCGGCTACGGGACGTCGACGCGCTCGGCGCCGATCCGCTGGAGGCCTACGTCCGGTCCGTCGGGGAGGTGGCGCGGGAGTTCGGCCGGGTCGGTGCTCTGGAGCGGGTCCTGGACTATCCCCTGGGTCCGGTGGCTGGGCGGCAGGCGCTCGCCGTGCGGATCACGGACAGCACCGTCCACTCCTGGGACCTCGCACGGGCCCTCGGTCTGGACGACGCCCTCGACGCCGAGCTCGTCCGGTGGATCGACGGGAATCTCGACGCCGTCTACGCCGGCCTGCCGGAGACGCCCACCGCCGCCGGGACGACCCACCGGTTCTTCGCCGCCCCCGAGGGGGCGCCGACCCGGGACGCATCACTCCAGGTCCGTCTGCTGCACCGGATGGGGCGGCTGCCGGCCGCCGGGGGCTGAGGCCCGATCCGGACAAGCGTTACATTGGGGCGGAAAGGGGCCCGATCGCCGACGGGGTGTGGCGGATGCACTCGATCACCGACTGGTTGCGCGGCCTGTCCGGCCCGGTCGTGTACGCGGTCGTCGGCGGCATGGTCTTCACCGAGGACGCCCTGTTCTTCAGCTTCTTCATCCCCGGCGAGACCGCCGCCGTCATCGGCGGCTTCATCGCCCACCAGGGCAGCGTCTCGCTCGGCTGGATGGTCCTGGTCGTGGTCTGCGCGGCCGTCCTCGGGGACTCCGCCGGTTACGAGATCGGGCGGCACCTCGGCCCGGCGATCCTGCGCACCCGCCCGCTGCGGCGCCACGCCAAGCCGGTCGACTCGGTGCAGGACCTGATCCGCCGACGCGGTCCGGCCGCCGTCTTCGTCGGCCGGTTCATCGCCTTCTTCCGCCCGCTGGTGCCCTCGCTGACCGGGATGTCCCGGATGCCGTACCGCCGCTTCCTGCTCTACAACGCCCTCGGCGGGCTCGCCTGGGGCATCGGGTTCACCCTTCTGGGCTACTTCGCCGGGGCCGCCTACGCCCGGGTCGAGGGCACCGTCGGCCGGGTCGCCGCCCTCACGATCGCCGTGCTCGTCGCCGTCGCCCTCCTGGTCTGGTACCTGCGGCGGCACCGTACCCGGGGCGGTGAGCGCTCGGAGGACGACGATGGAGGCAAGCCCTGAACCAGGGGGCTCAGTGCTCGGGGACGGTGTACGCGGCGCGGATGCCGCCGTGGACGGGGAGCTCGGAGGCCGACGTCCAGCGGCTGTCGGTCGATTCCGACCACCTGCCCGGCCTCGGCGGCGAACCGCCCCGCGACGGCGTCGGCGATGGCTCCGCCCGCACCGGCGATGACGCAGATCCGCCCGCTCAGCCGCCCCGGTCCTGGTCCCGCCCGGGGCCGCCCCTCTCGTCGGTCCCGCTCGATGCCGCCGAGCCCTCCTCGCCCGTCCCCGAACCGCTACGGGAACGGCGGCCCGTCCGGTGCGCAGACCTGGCCGGGCGGCGGGAGTTCGCCGTCCAGCAGGTAGCGCTCCTCGTAGCCGGCGGCGCAGGCGCTCGGGTTGCCGAGGACGGTGTGGCCCGGGCCGTCGACGGTCAGCAGCCGGCCCCGGGCCAGGGTGTCGGCCAGCGTGCGGGAGCCCTGGTAGGGCCAGGCCGGGTCGCCGGTGTTGGCGACGACCAGCACGGGCGCGGCGGTGCGACGGTCCCAGGGCCCGTCGTAGCGGTCCCGGGCGGCCTCGGCCGGCCAGCCCGCGCAGCGCTGGGTCTGCCAGACCCAGTACGGACCGAGGGCGCCGGAGCGCGCCTGGGCGAGGTCGGCGAGCGCCGGGTAGTCGGCGTCCGCGGGCGGGTTGGCGGTGTCGGCGCACAGCACGCCGAGGACCTGGGTCTGGTACGGCGGCGCGCCGGTGGGCTGCGGTGCGGCCGGGGTGTCCGCGGCGGTCCACAGGCTCTGCAGCTGCTGGCCCAGGGCCGCCCAGCCGGGGCTGTGGAACGCCGGCTCCGGCTGGGCGGAGTAGAGCAGCGGGGCGATGGCCGAGACGGCGGTCGCCCGGTCGTAGGTGACGGCCTGCGGCCCGGTGCCGACGGTGACCGGGCCGCGCTCCAGGCGGTCCATCAGCCCGCTGTACTCGGCCCGGGTCGCCGCCGGACTGCCGACCGAGAAGGCGCAGTCCGCCGGGGACGCGGCGCCGCAGCGGTCGAGGAAGTCGTCCAGGGTGCGGGCCGAGCCGAGGTCGCTGCCGGTGCGCAGGAAGGGCGGCAGAGCGCGGTCCTGCGGGGTGCGGCCGGTGGACCAGGCGACCGGGTCGACACCGCTGTCCAGGACCATGGCGCGGACCCGGCCGGGGAAGAGGTTGGCGTAGGTGGCGCCCAGGTACGTGCCGTAGGAGGTGCCGAGGTAGTTGAGCCGCCGCTCGCCGACGGCCTGGCGCAGCAGGTCGAGGTCGCGGGCGACGTCCGCGGTGGACAGGTGGGCGAGCAGGCCGGTGCGGTCGTTCGCGGCGCACCGGTGGCCCAGTTGGGCATAGGTGTCGGCCCAGCGCGACTGCTGCTCGGCGCCGACCGGGTAGCCCGCGGGGAGTCCGCCGAGCAGGACCTGTTCGGCGGCCGGGCCGGGGAAGCACTGCAGGGTGGTGGAGGCGCCGACGCCGCGCGGGTCGAAGCTGACGATGTCGAAGCGCCTGCGCACCTCCGCGGGGAACAGCGGGGCCGCGGCGGGCAGCGCCGCGGTGCCGGGGATCGCCGGTCCGCCCGGGTTGTAGAACAGCGTGCCGACCCGGTGCCCCTGATCGTCGGCGGGGCGGCGGATGAGCGCCAGCTCGATCGAACGGCCGCGCGGGGCCCGGTGGTCCAGCGGCACCCGGGCGGTGTCGCACTGGAAGCCGGGGGCGCAGGGCTTCGACCAGCTCAGGGCCGGCACGGGCGGGACGGGCGCGGCGGCCGCGACGGCAGCCGGGGTCAGGGCGGCCAGCAACAGGCCGGCGGCCGTGGCGGCTGCGGCGCGGAGGGTGGTGGAACGCGGTCGGGGCACGGGCGGCTCTCTCGTCGGTCGCAGGGGTCGGGCATGTCACAGGGGTCGGGCATGTCGGAGGGGACGGGCATGTCGGAGGGGACGGATGATCCACACGGCACGAGGACGCCATGCGGATCGTGGGAACCACAGGACTCGTCCGGTCCGACGGCACGGAGTCTTCCGTCCGCCGCTGTCAGGACTCTGACAGCGCACCGGCATTTCGCTGACACCCCGTCGGCGCGGCTCGCCGCCGCTCCCGGCGCCCGGCGACGGGGCACGTGCGCCCGGCACGGGACGGCCGGCACGTCAGCCGGCAGGCTTGTTGACGAAACGTCAACAACATTGCCGCAGCGCCTTGACGGCACACCGACACGGTCCTAGAACGGAGTCAGCTCCCCGTTCCCCCAACCCCCGGGAGCAGCGAAAGTTCGCCTTCTCGCCCCTCACCGAAGAAGAGGCTTTCCCATGCGCGCACTCCCCCGCCGCACCGCACCGCTCGCCCTGGCCACCCTCGCCGCGCTCGCCCTGACCGCGGCGGCCCCCGCCTCCGCCACCCCCGCAGCCCCCGCAGCCCCGGCCGACGCCGCCGGCCCGGTGCTCACCACCGGCAGCGTGGGCGGCACCGCGGTGGCGGCGGGTGACGCGCTCGCCGCGCCGCTCGCCGCCAACACCTCCGCGACCTTCTACTCGACCGCCACCAGCACGACCGGCGTCACCTGTGCCACCTCCCAGCTGTCCGCCACGGTGCTGACCAACCCGGCCGCTCCGGGCACCGCCACCGAGTCGATGACCGGGCTGACCTTCGACTCGTGCACCGCCAACGTCACCGGCGTCACCTCGGTGCAGAGCCTGACGGTCGACACCCTCCCCTACGGCCTCTCCGTCGACGACGGCACCGGGCTGCCCGTCACCCTCACCGGCGGCAGCGCCGGCCCGATCCAGGCCACCGCCGTCCTGAACAGCTGGTTCGGCACCATCACCTGCACCTACCAGCTCAGCGGCGCCTTCACCGGCAGCGCCGACAACGGCGGTCAGGGCCTGACCTTCACCAACGAGCACTTCGCCAAGAGCGGCGGCTCCGGCCTCTGCCCCGCCGACGGCTACTTCTCGGCCGGCTACGGCCCGCTCGCCGACACCAGCCAGGCCGGCGCACCGACGGTGTATGTGAACTGATCAGTACATGTGGACCGACTGGTATATGTGAGCTGACCAGTGCGGGCGGGCTCACCGGCGCCCGCGGACCGGCCGGCGCACCACCCGCCCCACCCCAGGGAAACTCGGCCCCGGCCTGGAAGCGATCAGACCGGGGCAGATTCGGACCCAACCGGGCGGGATGGGACGATACCTGCCATGTCTAGCAAGTCTCCATCGGTGCGGGGCGCCGAGGCCCCCGCCGACCAGCTCCGCCGCCTGCTGCTCGAACTGGGCGACGCCCTGCTGGGCGGGGGCCTGCCCGTCCATGAGGTCGAGGAGGAGCTCCGCGGGCTCGGGCGGGCGTCGGGGGCCCCCGACGTACGGGTCGCCGCGCTCACCAACGGCCTGTTCGTCGCCCTCGACAGCGCGGACGCCACCCGGTTCCAACCGGTCGGGGCGGCGCTGCGGTTCGAGCAGACCGCGGACGTCCTCCACCTGGTGCACCGGCTGCGCTCGGGCGAGCTGGACGGGCCCCGGGCCCTGGACGAGCTGGACCGCGTCCGCCGGGCACCGGCCCGCTGGCCCGCCTGGGTCGCGGACCTCGGGGCGCTGCCGGTCGGGGTGGGCGTCTGCCTGTTCCTCCAGCCGGTGACGGCGAACGTGCTGGCCGCCGGGGCCGGTTCGGTGATCGTGGCGGGCCTGACCGTGCTGGCCCGCCGACTGCCCCGGCTGCGCCCGCTGCTGCCCGTCACGGCCGGGTTCCTGGTGGCGCTGCTCGTCCTGTCGCTCGCCCGGGTCGGCCTGCTGGAGGGGCCGCTGCGCACGATCGTCGCCACCCTCGCGATCCTGCTGCCGGGCGGGCTGTTGGTCACCGGGCTGTCGGAGATCGCGGCGGGCGCCGCCAGCGCCGGCACGGCCCGGCTGGTGTCCGGCGCGGTGCAGCTGGCGCTGTTCCTGGCCGGGGTGGCGGCGGCTACCACCGCGATCGGGATGCCGGCCAGCGCGCTGGCCAACGTTCAGGTGGCCAAGCCTAGTTGGTGGGTGATCGGGGTGGGGCTGGCGATCGCCGTGGCCGGCGTCGTGGTCAATGTGAACACCCCGCCCTCGGCCATTCCGTGGATCGCCGCGGTGATCGCGGTCAGCGTCACCGTGCAGGTGGTGGTGGGCTCGGTGCACGGCGCCGCGATAGGCGGCCTGGCCGGCGCCGTCAGCGCCGCCGTCGCGGCCACCGTGGTGCACTGGCTGCCCGGCGGCCCGCTCTGGCAAGTGCTCTACCTCCCGGCGTTCTGGATCGTGGTGCCGGGCTCCTTCGGGCTGCTGAACACCGCGCAGATCGAGGTCGGCAACGGGGCGCAGTCGGTGCTGGCCGCCGTGTCGGCGGTGTTCGGGGTGTCGATCGGCACCCTGATCGGCTCGGTGATCAGCCGGATCCCGCGCCCCGGCCCGGCCGTGCTCCAGCTACGGGCCTGACCCCGCCCCGCTCACCCTCCGCAACCACCGACCGGCGCGGCCCCCGGCTCAACCGGTGGCCGCGCCGCCCTGGAGATGGTGGACGTAGGCGGCGGCCCGGGCCCAGAAGACGCTGAGCGGCAGGGCGAGGACGCAGCCGGCGATCACCAGCAGGAAGTCCTCGATCCCGTGGGACGTGCCCCAGACGTTGTTCAGCCCGGGATAGGCGACGATCGCGAGCCCGGCGAAGACCGGGGTGACCGCCGGGCCGCACAGTCCGGCGGCGACCACCGGGACCAGGGCCAGCCAGCCGAGGGACTCGAAGGTGCGGGGCGTGAGGGCCTCCACGACCACCACCGCCGCCGGCAGCAGGACGGGGATCAGCCAGGACCGGTGGCCGCAGCGGATCAGCACCGGCAGCTGGGTGCCGGGCCCCGACGGCGGCTGTGACGGCCCGTACGGCTCCGCGGCACGCACCCGCAACGACCTCTCCGCTCCTCCGGTCGCTCCCACCGACGCTAGGTGGCGGGGGCGGGGCGTCGGGCCAACGCTAGGTGTCGGGGGGCACGGGTGCGCCCCGGCCCGCGCCCGTTCGGCCCAGTCGGTGGACGGCTCGGTCGGTGGACGACCCAGCCGGCAGACGGCCCACTGGGCGGACGGCTCGGTCGCCGGTGAACGGCCCAGACGTCGCTGGAAGCCCCAGTCGCCGCTGAACGGCCCGGTCTGCAGTGGCCGGCCCGGTCCGCAGTGGCCGGCTCAGCCCGTGGGCGCGTCGAGCAGCGGGGTGACGAGCACCCGCAGGGCGTCGGCGAGCCGCTCCCCCTCGCCCTGTTCCAGCAGCCGCAGGATCGGGTCGCTGTGCATCGTGCCGAGCAGGACGTGGGCCAGCAGTTCGGCGTCCAGGTCGGGGCGCTGTTCGGCGATCAGCCCGCTGAGGTGGGCGTGCCAGACCTGGTAGACCGGGTGGGCGCCGCGCGGAGCCTGGTCGGGCGGCTGCGGAGCGGTGGTGACGGCGTGGCCCAGCGCGGCGAGCAGGCTCTTGTTGCGGGCGACCACGGCGACCACGGCGTCCAGGAAGGCGAGCAGCCGTTCCCGGGGCGGGGCGCCCGGGCCGAGCGGCGGCGGCCCGTTGCGGACGGCCTCGTCCAGGTCGAGGGCGCGTTCCTGCATCAGTGCGAGCATCAGGCCCATCCGGTTGCCGAAGCGGTGGAAGACCGTGCCCTTGCCCACCCCGGCGGCGCCGGCGACCTGCTCCATGGAGATCTGCTCGGGCCGGTGCCCGGCCAGCAGTTCCTCGGTGGCGCGCAGGATCGCGCGCCGGTTCCGGGCCGCGTCGGCGCGTTCGCGTCGGTCCTCCGCCATGGGCTGCCCCTTCCCCGTTCGTCTCGTACGCGTGCCCCGTACGGTAACCCGTGGACAACTGGACCGGCGGTCCAGTACGGTCCCGGGGAGAAGTTGACCGCCGGTCCAGTTCGCTGTGGGCCGGCCCGTCGAGGGAGGGCACCATGCGACGCATCCGCTACCACCGGTACGGCGGCCCCGAGGTCCTGACGCCGGAGGAGGCCGACGTCCCCGAACCGGGGCCCGGCCAGGTCCTGCTGCGCGCCGAGGCGATCGGGGCGAACTTCGTGGACACCCGGTTCCGCCGCGGGGCACCGGCCGGATCGGTGTTCCACCGGCCGCTGCCGGGCGTGCTGACCGGCGACGTCGTCGGGACGGTCCAGGCCCTCGGCCCCGGGGTGGACGCCGGCCTGCTCGGGCAGCGGGTCGCCGGGCTCGCCCTGGACGCCTTCGCCGAGTACTCGATCGCCGACGCCACCTGGCTCGCCCCGGTGCCCGACGGCCTCGACCCCGGCGACGCCAGCATGCTGCCGCTCGCCGCACCGGTGGCCCTGGGCGTCCTGCGGGCCGGCCGGCTGGCGCCGGGCGAGACCGTCCTGGTGCACGCCGCGGCCGGCGGGATCGGCCACCTGACCGTCCAGCTGGCGAAGCTGCTCGGCGCCGGCACCGTGATCGCCACCGCCGGCTCGGCCGACAAGCTCGACTTCGTCAAGGCGCTCGGCGCGGACGCCGCCGTCGACTACCTCGCCCCCGACTGGCCCGAGCGGGTACGGGCGGCCGCGCCGCAGGGCGTCGACGTGGTCCTGGACTCGGTCGGCGGTGAAGTCCTGCAACACAGCCTCGAACTGACGGCCCCGCTCGGCCGGGTGGTGCTGTACGGCTCCGCCGACGGCGAGCCGGGCAGTGTGCCGGCGGCCCGGCTGTTCGGGCTTCGCACCGCCGTCGGCTACTCCCTGAACGCCTGGCGCGCGGCCCGGCCGGACCTCGCCCGGCGGGACGTCGACGAAGCCGTCGACCACTTCGCGACCGGCCGGCTGCGGACCACCGTCCACGCCCGCATCCCGCTCGCCGAGGCCGCCACCGCCCACCGGATCATGGAGGAGCGCGCCCAGCTGGGCCGCATCCTGCTGCTGCCCTGATCAGCCGCCCAGATCAACGGCCCAGATCAACGGCCCAGATCAGCGGCCCTGACCAGCGGCCCTGACCAGCCGCTCTGACCAGCCGCTCTGATCAAGCGGGTACGCCGACCGCGCGGGGCCGGGGATACCCTGACCCCGCACCGAAGGCCCGTACGGGCTCCGCGAACGGAAGGCCACCCCGATGAGCACCCCCAACACCCCCGTCGTCGAGCGGGCGGACGCGCTGCACCGCTACGAGATCCGGGTCGACGGCGAACTCGCCGGATTCGCCGAGTACTTGGACCACGACGGGCAGCGGGTCTTCTACCACACCCTGGTCGAGGAGGCCTTCGCCGGCCGCGGCCTGGCCGGACAGCTGGTCCAGGCGGCCCTGACGGACACCCGGGCCGCCGGACAGCGGATCGTGCCGATCTGCCCCTACGTGGCCCAGTTCCTGACCAAGCACCAGGAGTTCACCGACCTCACCGACGAGGTCACCCCGGAGGTCAAGGGCTGGCTGCGCTCCCAACTGCAGTAGTCAGGGCAGCGCTTGACGACGACGGGGCGCCACCGCCGCGCGGGAGCGCCCCGTCGGGCTGCCGGGTCGTCACATGTTGATCATGTGACCGGCGAGACCGTGGATGGCCTCCTTGACCGCCTCGCCCAGGGTCGGGTGGGCGTGCACGTTGCGGGCGACCTCGTGGACGGTGAGGTCCCACTGCTGGGCCAGCGTCAGCTCGGGCAGCAGCTCGGTGACCTCGGGGCCGATCAGGTGGGCGCCGAGCAGCTCACCGTACTTGGCGTCGCTGATCACCTTGACGAAGCCGATCGGGTGGCCGAGGCCGTGCGCCTTGCCGTTCGCGGTGAACGGGAACTTGGCGACCTTGACGTCGTGGCCCAGCTCGCGGGCCTGGGCCTCGGTGTAGCCGAAGGAGGCGATCTGCGGCTGGCAGTAGGTGGCGCGCGGGATCATCGCGAAGTCGACCTCCATGGTCTCCGCCCCACCGATGGTCTCGGCGGCGATCACGGCCATCGTCTCGGCGGCGTGCGCGAGCATCAGCTTGGCGGTGACGTCGCCGATGGCGAAGATGTGCTCGACGCTGGTGCGGCCGCGGCCGTCCACCGCGATGGCGTTGCGGTCGGTGAGCTTGACCCCGGTGTTCTCCAGGCCGTAGCCGTTGACCCTGGGCGCGAAGCCGATCGCCTGGAGCACCTTGTCGGCCTCCAGCACCTGCTGCTGCCCGTCCTTGGTGACGGTGACCCGGACCTTGGCGTTCGGGTCGCTGTCGTCGATCGACTCGACCCGGGTCGAGGTGAGCACCTCGATGCCCAGCTTGCGGTACTGCTTGGCCAGTTCGGTGGAGACCTCGACGTCCTCCAGCGGCACGATCCGGTCCAGGAACTCGACGATGGTGACCTTCACGCCGTAGTTGTGCAGCACGTACGCGAACTCGACGCCGATCGCGCCGGCGCCCGCGATGATGATGCTCTCCGGCAGCTGCTCGGTGAGGATCTGCTCCTCGTAGGTCACCACGCGCTCGCTCAGGCTGGTGCCGGGCAGCAGGCGGGTGGTGGCACCGGCGGCGATGATGCAGTGGTCGAAGGTGACCACGTCGAAGCCGCCACCGCTGAGCGCGACCTGGAGCGTGTGGTCGTCGACGAAGGTGCCCCAGCCGTCGTACTCGGTGATGCCGTTCTTCTTCATCAGGTAGTGGACGCCCTTGACCCGGCCGTCGGCCACCGAGCGGCTGCGGCGGAACGCCTCGCCGAAGTCGAAGGTCACCTGGCCCTCGACCTTGATGCCGAAGGTCTTGGCCTCCTTGGTGAAGATGTGGGCCAGCTCGGCGTTGCGCAGCAGGGCCTTGGAGGGGATGCAACCGACGTTGAGGCAGACGCCGCCCCAGTACTTGGCCTCGATGACCGCGACCTTCAGGCCCAGCTGGGCCGAGCGGACGGCGGCTGTGTAGCCGCCGGGCCCCGCGCCGAGGACGACGACGTCGTAGTGCGTGCTCATGTTGCTGACTCCTCCGAGGGTGTCACGGTGTCGTGATCTCGATCCCATGGTGTCAGGACCGGACCAGGCGCACCCACCGGGTCTCGGCGGACGCGCTCCGCGCGGCACCGTACAGGGCTGGGGGCCGATTGTCAGTGGTGTCCGATACGGTCACTCGCACCCGGCCCCACCAGGGGCGATGACGGAGGGAGGGCTCCGGATGGACGGAACGCGTACGGCGGGCGGGTGGGCCCGCCGCCCGAGGACGGCAGCGGGCCCACCCGGGCGTCAGGCCGCCACCTCGTGGGCCTCGGCGCCGGTCGTGCCGGCACTGCCCGATCCGGCACTTCCCGGGGTGCTCATACCCGTTCCGGCGGCCGGCTGACCGGCCGGGCGCCGGGCCGGCTGCGGGGTCGGTACCGGCCGCTGCAGCGAGGAGAGGTCCCAGGCATAGGTGCCGACGGCGTGGGCGATCACGTCGATGTTGACGTCGAAGGCGTCCATGTCGATGTTGTCCAGGCCGTCACAGGCCTTGTGGTAGCAGGCGTCGAAGGCGGTGCCCGCCGTGCCACCGTAACGGGCCTGCTGCTCGGTGGACTTGATCACCTCGGCACCGGTGTCGGTGCCGCCGGCCGGGATGCCCGCGTCGATGAACGGACCGTAGTCGGAGCGGCCGTTGAAGGCGGACGGGTCGTGCGGCAGCTCCCGGCCGTCCAGGTAGTCGGTGAGGTCCCGCTCGATCTGGGCCGAGCCCTCGGGGCCCGCGTCGCCGCCCGCGCTGCCGGAGCCGTTGTAGACGAACTGCGCGTAGTTGGGGGATGCGATCATGTCGAAGTTGAGGTAGAGCCGGATCTTCTTCCGGTCCGCCTCGGAGAGCGACTTCACGTACGCCTCGGAGCCCTTGAGGCCGAACTCCTCGGCGGACCACCAGGCGAACCGGACCTTGTTCTTCACCGGGCGGACGCCGAGGTTCCTGGCGACCTCCAGGATGCCGGCCGCGCCGGATCCGTTGTCGTTGATGCCCGGCCCGGCGGGGACGGAGTCCAGGTGGGCGCCGACCATCACCGTGTTCGCCGGATCCCCGCCGCGGGTCTCGGCGATGACGTTCCAGGTCTTGCGCGGCTCCATGAAGGTCCGGAGGTCCAGGGTGACCCGCACCGGCCCGGCGGCGGCCTTCGCGGCCAGCGCCTCACCGGCCGCCCGGCTGATCCCGCCGGTCGGGACCTTGCCGGCGGCGGGCTCGCCGAGCGTCCCGTTGAGGTCTCCGTCGGTGTTGTTGTAGATCAGCGCCCCGAGGGCACCTGCGGCCGCCGCGGCCGCCTGCTTCTCGGCGAAGGTGCACCCGCCGCGCCGGATCAGCGCGATCCGCCCGGCGACGGAGCCGGCCGGGTAGTCGGCGGCCGCGCAGCCGGTGGTGGCGGAGACGGGGGCGACGCCCAACTCGGCGGTCAGGCCCGCCTCCGGGCCGCTCACCGAGTACGTCATGGCGAGCACCGGCACCGACTCGACCTGGGGCGACAGCACGTCAAGGTGCTCGGCGCGGGCCTCGAAGAAGGTGTACTCGAACTCCTGCCGGGACACCCTGAGCCCGGCCCGCCGCGCCTGCTCGTAGACGTAGCGCGCGGACTCGTCGTGGCCCTTCGAACCGGCCGCCCTGGTACCGCCGTTGCGGTCGGCGAACCGCTGCAGCGCGGCCAGCGTGCGGTGGGCGGACTCGGCGTCGCCGGCCTCGACCAGCCGCTCGGCCAGCCGGGCGCCCCGGCGTGCCTGGTCCGGCTCGGCGCTGGCACTGCCCGCGCCGGCCAGCAGCAGCGGAGCGGCCAGGGCGGCGGCGGCCAGCGCGGCGCCCGCGCGGTTGCGGGTCAGAGTGCGGATCAGGGTCGGGGTCCGGGTCAGGGCCGAGGTCCGGGTCAGCGGGTGACGGGCGGTGCGCGGGCGCGGTAACGGGGTTGCGGGGTCGAGCGGGGAGGTCTCGCGACGGGTGCGCGGCTTCAAAGCGGCTCCTTCCGACGGTCCGTGGACTCACGATTGGACCCGAACCGCCCTGGCTTGCCAAGGCCGCCACACGCCGTGCGCCGCGAAATGCGGAGGACGCCGCGGGCGGTGATCCTGGAGGGGCGGGGGCGGTCTCATCCAGGAGGGTGACCACATGTCCATGCTGGACAAGCTCAAGAGCATGCTGAAGGGCCACGAGGACCAGGCCAGCAAGGGAGTCGACAAGGCCGGGGACTACGTGGACGAACGCACCGAGGGCAAGTACACCAGCCAGGTCGACACGGCCCAGGACAAGCTGAAGGAGCAGTTCCGCGACCAGCCGCCGCAGTAGCGGGCCCGGTCAGGACCTCCCGGCCGGGGCCGGTGGCGCTCAGCCCCGGCCCCGGCCGAGCTGGTCCGGCTCTCCGTCGGTGTCGCGCTCGGTCTCCCCGCCCGCGCCGCCGCCCGCGCCGGCGCCGCTCTCCCCACCCTCGCCGCAGTTCTCGCAGGGCCCCGGGCCGGGCCGCTCGCGCAGGCGTCCGCACTCCGGGCACACCCGGTCCAGCCAACAGGCCGACTCGCCGCCTTCGTCCATGCCTCCGATTCTGCCCGGCGGGTTTCCGCCGTGGCGAGTAGACACTGTCTACGAAGATCGGGTAGACAGTGTCCATGACCGAACAGGATCAGGACCTGCGCACCCGGTTGGTGGCCGCCGGCGTCGAGCTGGTGAGCCGCGAGGGCGTGCACGCACTCGGCCTGCGCGAGATCGCCCGGCACGCCGGGGTCTCGCACGGGGCGCCGCGCCGCCACTTCCCCACCCACCGGGAACTGCTCGCCGCCGTCGCGCGGCACGGCTTCGGCCGGCTCACCGACACCCTCGCCGGGGCCGACGCCCTCGCCGCCGCGACCGGGGCCGACGCCCGCACCCGGATCGACGCACTCGCCCGCGGGTACCTCGGCTTCGCCGCGGCCAACCCCGGCATGTTCGAGCTGATGTTCCGTCACGACCTGCTGGAGGGCAGCGGCACCGAGCTGCGCCGCACCACCCTGCCGCTGTTCCGGACCTTCGCCGACCTGGTCGCCGAGGTCCACCCGCGGTCGGCGGACCCGACCCCCGCCACCGCCGCGCTGTGGGCCAACCTGCACGGCCTCGCCCAACTGCGCGCCTGGGGCAGCCTGCGGCTGGTCACCGGCGGCGAGGACGTGGAACCGCTGCTGCGGGCCACCCTGGACGCCCACCTCGGCCCGGCCCCCCGGTGAGGCGGCACCACCGGGGGCTCACCCTCGCCGCCAGCATCACCGGCGCCGTCCTGGTCGCCCTCGACGGCACGGTGCTGAGCGTCGCCCAACCCACCCTCCAGCGCGATCTGCACGCCTCCGTCGCCGCCGTCCAGTGGACCAGCACCGGCTACCTGGTCACCGTCGCCGCCCTGCTGGTCTTCGCCGGCCGGCTCGGCGACCGGTACGGGCACCGGCGCCTGTTCGCCCTCGGGGTGGCGGGCTTCGCCGCCAGCTCGGCCGGGATCGCCCTCGCCCCCGGCATCGGCTGGGTCATCGCCCTGCGCATCGCCCAGGGGGTGGCCGGCGCCCTGCTCCAGCCCGCCACCCTCGGCCTGCTGCGGACCGGCTGGCCCGCCGAGCGGCTGCCCGCCGCCATCGCGGCCCGCACCGCCGCGATCGGCCTCGCGGCCGCGGCCGGGCCTCTGATCGGCGGGGCGCTCACCACCCACCTCGGCTGGCGGGCAGTGTTCCTGCTCGGCCTGCTGCCCGCCACGGCCGCCCTGCTCGCCGTCCTCGCGGTGCCCACCGAGCCCGCCGAGCCCGCGAGGTCCCCACGGTCCACGAGTTGCACGAGTTCGACGAGTACGACGAGGGCGGACCTCGACCTGCCGGGCGCGGGCCTGCTCGCGCTCACCCTGGTCTGCCTGGTGCACACCCTGGTCACCCTGCCGACCGACGGCTGGTCCCCCGGCACTGCGCTCACCCTCGCGGCCGCCGCCCTGGCCGGCCTCGCCCTGGCCCGGCACGAACGGCGCACCGCCCGCCCACTGCTGCCCGCCGCCCTGCTGCGCTCGCCCGCCGTGGGGCCGGCCCTCGGCGCCCTGCTGGCGGCCTCGGCGGCGGTGCTGGGCGTCCTGTTCCCGACCACCTACTTCCTGCAGGACGTCCTCGGCCTCGACCCGCTGCGCAGCGCCCTGCGGGCGGCGCCGCTCGCGGTGACGATGATCCTCGCCGCGCCCGCCTCGGCCTGGCTGGCCAAGCGCCACGGCGCACGCGACACCGTGCTGGCCGGCATGGTGCTGATCACGGCGGGCATCCTGCTGACCGCCCGGCTCGGCCCGGACTCGGGGGACCCGGCGATCGGCTGCTGCTTCCTGCTGCTCGGCTGCGGTCTCGGCACCGTGATGGCCACCGCCACGTCGGTCATCGTCCAGGGCGCCCCCGCGGCCCAGTCCGGCGTCGCGGGCGGCCTCCAGCAGACCATGATGAACGTCGGCCCGGCCCTGGGCATCGCCCTCGCCACCACCGTCACCGGCCGTGCCGCGCCGGGCGCCGCCCTGACCCCGGTCGCCCTGGCGACCGCCGCCGTCGCCGCCGCGGGCGCGCTGCTCGCCCTGCGCCTCCCCCGCCGGCAACCACCGCACCCCTTGGCGGACTTGACCTGACGGCGCCATCGCGAGAGTCCTGATGGCCCGTCAATCACAGAGGAAAGCCCTGTAGTTGAAGATCAAGCCAGCGCTGACGCGACCTGTTCCACGGCCGGGTGAGATCGGTTCAGGGTCGGGGCGAGGCCGCCCCGGGCAGCCGTGCCGCGGCCGGCGCGCAGACCGACCAGGCACCGGCCTCCTTCCGCAGGTAGATCGTGGTGTCCACGCCGGGCCTGGTCACATGGGCGCTCGCGACGTCGCCCTCGATCCTGACGTCGGAGACCTCGACCGGCGGTCCGGAGGCCGCGGGCTGCTGCTCGTCCGCCGACGGGCTCACGCCGTCGGACGGGAGGTCGCTGTCGGCCATGTCCCCGGCCTCCTCCGGGCAGAGCATCCCGACGCTTCCGGCCACGTCGCCCCGGTCCACCGCGGTCGCGAACCGGCCGACCAGCTGCCGGACCCGGTCCGGTTCGCTGGGCGCCCGGTCGGTTGTGACGTACCCGACGATGCCCGCCGCCGCCAGCAGCAGCACGGCCGCGCCGAGCAGGTACGGCCAGCGCTTCCGGGGCGCGCTTCGCGGGATCTCGGGCGGACCGGCCGGTGCGGGCGGCCAGAATGGGTCCTGGGTCATCGTGGGCACTCCCGTCCGTCGGCTCCGGGCCCTCGGGTCGACGGCGCGAAGTGCGACACCATCAGTTCGTCCAGTGCGGCGCCGCAGTCCCCCGGGTCGACCTCGCCCGCGTCGACGAGGGCGATCTCCCCCGGTGCGAGCTCCGGCGACAGGCAGTAGTGCAGGTTCCCGCCGTCCGAGGTGACCCGCAGCAACCTGGTCGAATCGATCTGGTCCTCGTCCCAGCCCGGGATGCCCTCGGGGAAGTCCGCGAACTCCGCCAGCGTCGTCATGTGGACGGGCCGGGCCAGACCGAACGACGTCCCGTCGCCCCCCGAGACGAATCCGGCGTGCACTCCGCGCAGGAAATCCCGCAGCGGCTCGGGGAAGGCCGGCCAGAACTCCGGTTCGGGGCCGAAACTGCGGGGGTCGTAGCCGACCCAGGAGACCAGTCCGCCGCCTTCGTCGGCCATCACGTACACCAGGGCGGCGCAGGCGTCCGTGAGGCAGGCCCTGACGTCGACGCAGCGGGCGTCCATCGCGGCCGCGAACCTCGGGAGGAGTGCGAGGAAGTCCTGGTTCCACAGGGACCGCGCCAGCCGGTACCGGGCCTCGGGTCGGTCGGCCAGCGCGATCGGCCGCCAGCGTTCGGGGAGCGAGGCGATCCGCTCCGACCCGGGCTCGACGAAGGCCAGCGACCATGCGGGGAGCGTCCGGGCGATCCCGGCGGCGTCGACTCCTGTCACGTCAGCTTCCCTGTCACATCAACTTCCCTGTCATGTCAGCTCCCCTGTCACATCAACTTCCCTGTCATGTCAGCTTCCCTGGCTCTTCAGCAGCTGGTCGATGATGTCCTGGAGCTTCTTGCGCGTCTCGTTCTCCAACGTGACCTGACTCGCCTGCCACTTGGGATCCACGCCCGTCATGGCGGCCGCGCTGCGCGACTGCTTCGACAGGTTCGCCGCGGACGACAGCCACTGGAAGTTGACCGGCGCGCGGCTGATGATGAACATGTTCTCGGTGCTGAGCTTGGTGAAGCCGCGCATCTGCATGAGCTCCGCCAGCGGGACTATGTGGTCCGCGCTGATCTTCGGATTGCCCCTCGCATTGGGCATGATGACCCGCCGGGAGGACGCCGGATAGGCCGGATCCGGCCGGCCGACCGTCAGCTTGGTGCCGCCCTTCAGATAGTTGTAGGGGAGGTTGCCGGGGTTCCCCGCCCGGAGGGCGTCGTACAGCGGTCGGGCCGGTGAGGTCTTCGGCACCCGCCAGTTCTTCCCGGGGGCGGGCGGGGGCGGTGCCGTCCACCCGGTGCCCAGGCGTCGCTTGGCGTCGTCGATCTGGGTGCGCTTGGTCGGGGTGAGGTCCTTGAGGTCCATGCTGCCCGCGCCGGTGGCGTCGACCATCGCCATCATCGCCTGGAAGCAGGCGGTGTACGCGGCGACGGCCTTGGCGCTCTCCGCGTTGAGCGCCGCCGCCTCGGCGTTGTACGCCGCGAGGGCGCCGCTCTGCTCGGGCGGGAACTCGTGCGGCTGGGCGTTGTGGCTCTTGATCTTGGCCTGGACGGCCTGGGCGGCCGCGTACTGCGGGGCGCACAGGTCCGTCGGCGTGGCGGCCTCGGCCGAGGGCGCGGGAACCAGCACCGCGCCGCACAGGACGAGGGCGGCCGCGAGGGCGGCCACCGCGCTCAAACCGGACCCGCGTCGTGACGTGACCATCGACCCCTCCCCAGCCGCGGGGGTGGAACCGCGCCGAGCCGGGAGCCTAGCGGCGGTCCGGCGGGCCTGGATTGGAAGAATCTGACCTGCCCTCAGCTGGATCAGAGGGCCACGGCACCGTCCGCCCAGTGAGCGGCGGCCAGCCGGCCGGGCGTGAGGCCCGCCAGGGCGCGGACGTCCCGGCTGAGGTGGGCCTGGTCGTAGAAGCCGCAGGCCACCGCGGCTTCGTTCAGGTCGACGCCGCCGCCCGACAGCATCCCCGCGGCACGGTGGAAGCGCAGCACCCGGGCGAAGCCCTTGGGCGTCAGACCGACCTGTTCGACGAACCGGCGGACCAAGTAGCCATGGCTCCAGCCCACTTCGGCGGCGAGCCGGGCGACCCGGATCCCGCCCGCGGTCTCGGACAGCAGCCGGCAGGCCTGGGCGACCTCCGGCGCGGGGCGCAGTCCCCGCCCGAGGCGGTCCAGCAGCGCGGCGTCCACCAGGTCGAACCGGGCCGCCCAGTCCCTGGTGCCGGCCAGCCGTTCCACCAGCTCCGCGGCCACCGGCCCCAGGACCTCCGCGAGTTCGACCACCGTGTTGGTCAACTCGCGCATCGGCAGCGAGAACAGCCGGTACGCCCCCAGGGGCGTCAGCTCCAGGCGGATCGCCTCCTGGCCGCCGGGGTGAGCGCACACCCGCGGGCCGTCCTCCAGACCCGCGACCAGCGAGCCGACCACGGCGCTCCCCCCGGGCCGCTCGCCCAGTCGGCGGACCTCGCTGAACGGCTCCGCGATGTTGATCACCAGGACGGCCCGCCCGGTCGGAACCAGCCGCACCCGGTACGGCACGGCCTCCGTCTCCCAGTAGCCGGCGTAGCTGTGGACGAACGGACGCAGCCCGGGATGCCGGGGGCGGTCGACCCGCCACCGGCTGCCGATCCGGGTGACCCGCACACCCCCCACATCCCGCCCGGCCCGCCCGGCCCGGGCACAACTCTCGGGCGGCCGAGGGTCGTTCCGGTCACAGAAGCCGCTGCCTTCGGATCGCACGGGCCCTCCCTGACGTCGCCGCCACCAGCGGGCGCCAGCCTACCCAGTGCCGCCCGTCCGGTGCCGCCCGCCGCCGTACCCGGTGCCTCCGCCTATGCCGTGCGGCGGCATCCGGCGAGGAGGGTGGCGACCATGTGCCTGGCGTCGGCCCGGTCGTAGTCGGGGCCGGTGATGCAGAGGTTCCCGATGGCGCGCATGAGCCGGTAGGCGGTGATGTCGGGGCTGATCTCGTCGGCGGCGGCGCAGGCGTCGAGCACCGTCGCACAGGCCGGGACGAGGGTGTCGAGCATGAGGGCGTGGAGGTTCTCCAGCCCTGGGTCGCCGGACCCCAGCGCGGCGCCGAGGCCGTGCTTGGTCACCAGGAACTCCACGAACGCGTCCGCCCAACGGCTCAGGGCGGCGAACGGGGTGGCCGATTCCGCCAGGAGCCGGGGCGCGAGTGCGGCACAGGTGTCGATCTGGTGCCGGTAGACGGCGGTGACGAGGTCCGCCCGGGTCGGGAAGTTCCGGTAGATCGTCCCGACGCCGACGCCGGCGCGTTCGGCGATGTCGCGGATGGGGGCCTGGACACCCTGGTCCACGAAGACCGCCGCCGCTGCCGCCAGTACACCGCTGCGGGTGCGCTGCGCTTGTGCCTGCCGTACTCCGACCGCCTCCGGCACGGGTCCTCCCTTTACTCGCGGAACAATGTTCCGCTAACTTGGCGGAACAGCGCTCCGCCAAAGTATGGCAGAGCGGTCTCCTGGAGAAGGCGCAGGTCCCCCATGTCTTCCAGCCACTCCGACCAGCGGATCCTCGCGGTCAAGCCGATCAGCGTCCCCGCGCCCGACCGCGGCGTCGAACTGCGGGTGAAGGTCACCGCCCCACTGTCGGGACGGCAGCTGCCCGTCATCGTGTTCTCCCACGGCAACGCCTGGTCCCTGGACGCGTACGAGCCCCTGGTCGACCGCTGGGCCGCCGCCGGATTCGTCGTGGTGCAGCCCACCCACCTGGACTCCCGCCGCAACGGCATCGGCTTCGACGACCCGCGCTTCGCCGCCATCTGGCGCGTCCGGATCGCCGACCTCCACGCGATCCTGGACGGCCTCGACGACGTCCTCGCCCAGGCGGACGGCCTGGACGCCCGGGTCGACCGGGGGCGCATCGCCGTCGTCGGCCACTCCTGGGGTGCCCAGACCGCCGGTGCACTCCTCGGGGCGCGGGTGTTCGACGCCGACGGCGTGCCCGGAGCGGACTTCTCCCACCCGGCGGTCACCGCCGGTGCGCTCATCACCGCGACCGGCACCGGCGACAGCCTCACCCCCTTCGCCGCCGAGCACCTTCCGTTCATGCGGCCGGACTACTCCACCATGGCCGCCCCGGCCCTGATCGTCGCGGGCGGCAGGGACCGGTCCCGCCTCTCCACCCGCGGACCGGAGTGGTTCACCGACGCCTACCACCTCAGCCCGTCCCCGAAGAGCCTGCTCACCATCGCCGAAGGCGAGCACACCCTGGGCGGCATCGCCGGCGAGAGGGTCGCCGAGACCACCGACGAGGACCCCGCCCGCGTCACCCTCGTCGCCGACGCGATCTCCGCCTACCTCCGCCACGCCTTCCGGCTGGACGACACCGCCTGGACCGCGCTGGGCACCGCCGCCGCGACCGGCGACGGCACCTGGAGCATCGCCGGCAAGTGAACCCGGCCCCGCCAACCGGCACTTGCACCGGACGCCCCGCTCCCGATGTCACGTTCCGCCGCCCCACCCGGTCCATCCGGGTACGTGCAGAACGAAGGGAGCGTCATCATCATGAAGGCCGTCATCGTGTGCGTCTCGGTGTCCCACGGCAACACCCGCCGGATCGCCGAGGCCATGGCCCGCCCACTGGCCGCCCGGGTGGTCGAACCGGAGGAACTCGACCCGGCCGACCTCGCCGGCCACGACCTGGTCGGCTTCGGCTCGGGCGTCTTCACCGGCCGGCTCCACCCACGCCTGCGCCACTTCGTCCGCACCCTGCCGGCAGCCGAACACCCCACCCGGGCCTTCGTGTTCGCCACCAGCGGCCTCCCCGAGCCCGGCTTCCGCCCCTTCACCCGCCCGCTGGCCCGCCTCCTGACACCCAAGGGCTTCCAGGTCGTCGACACCTTCACCGCCCGCGGGCACGACACCTGGCTCCCCTTCCGCCTGGTCGGCGGCATCAGCAAGCACCGCCCCAACCCCCACGACCTCGCCGCCGCCCGTACCTTCGCCGAGTCCCTCCACTGCTGACCGTCAGGGGCGGACCCGCACGGGGGTCGGGCCCGCCCCTGACCCACCACCGCACCCCTGGAACCCCGAGCCGCCCGCCCCACCGCGCGCACCCCCGAGGGCCCACCCGTCTCACTCGACCGCCACCGCCACCCGGGCACCCCCGCCCCGGGTCAGCGCCACCAGCAGCCCCAGCTGCACCACCGCCCCGACGGCCTGGCCGAGCCACACCCCGTTCACCCCGAGCGGTCCCGACAGGGCCACCGCGGTGGCGAGTTGGGTGCCGAGGCCGGCGACCGCGGACAGCACCAGCGGCCGGCCGGCGCCGGTGGCCTGGTGGTAGCCGCCGAGGGCGACGGCCGGGGCGTACGGGAGCAGGTAGAGGGCCGCCAGGTGAAGGAAACCGGTGGAACGGGCGGTCACCGCCGGGTCGTCGGTGAACAGGGCGGTCAACGGGCCGGCCGCGCAGGCCGCGAGCAGGGCCGCGACGGCGCCCAGGAGGACGGCGAAACGGGCGGTGGCCCGGTGGAGGGCGTCCAGTGGGGCGTCCGCGCCGGCGCCGGCGAGCCGGGCGGCCTGGATGGCGGTGGCCTGGCGCAGCGCGTAGAAGGCCATGGTGAGGACGAGCAGGAGCCGGTAGCCGATGCCGTACCCGGCGACCGCCGCGACGCCGAAGCCGGCGACCAGGCCGAGTTGGGCGGTGCCGACGGCCATCCGGGCGGTGAAGTCCAGGCCGTAGGGCGCGCCGGCCCGCAGGATCCGGGCGGCGGCCGCGCCGACGCCCGCGACCGGCCCGCCGGTGCGGGGCCGTAGCCGCAGGGTGACGGCGAGGGCGACCGCCCGGGAGGCGGCCAGGGCGATGGCCGCGCCCGGGACGCCGAGGGCGGGCAGCGGGCCGGGGCCGAGGATCAGCAGCGGGTCGAGGACGAGCAGCAGGGCGTTGGAGAGCAGGGCGATCCGCATCGGGGTGCGGGTGTCCCCGGCGCCCTTGAAGAGTTCGTCGGCGACGCGTTGGGCGAAGAACAGCGCGAAGGCCGGGAAGGCGACGGTGAGGTAGTCGGCCGCCCGGGCGGCGGCCTCACCGTCGAGGAACGCGGCGGCGATCCGGTCCCGCAGCAGGTAGCCGGGGGTGGCGAGGGCGAGGCTGCCGAGGGCGCAGAGCCGCCAGGCGGCGCGGGTGGTACGGGCGGCCTCGTCGCGGTCGCCGGCGCCGAGGGCGCGGGCGAGCCGGACGCTGACGCCGGAGGACACCACCAGGACGAGTCCGAGCAGCAGGTTCTCCAGGGTTCCGGCCAGGGTGACGGCGGCGACGGCGGCTCCGCCGAGGCCGGCCACCCACAGTGTGCCGATCACCGTCGCGATCACCCCGGACAGCAGTTCGGCGTAGACCGGACCGGCCAGTACGGCCAGCCGGAACGACTGTTCGCGCATGGCCACCCCCCTCTTCTCGCGCCGCACGCTCCACCGCGGCAGCTGCCTCGAATGGATATACATCGATTCGATGTACCACGACAAGAGGTAGCACCACCGCGGGATGGGGCGCATCATGGGGCGCACTCCGACGAAAGGGCTCCGACCGTGCTGACCCTCGCGATCCTCGGCTTCCTGTACGACCAGCCCCTGCACGGCTACGAACTCAAGTCCCGGATCACCGGGCTGACCGGCCACGTCCGGCCGGTCAGCGACGGCGCGCTCTACCCGGCGATCACCCGGCTGGAGAAGGCCGGACTGCTGCACCGCCGCACCGAGCCCGGCACCGGGGCCGCCCCGCGCCAGACCCTGGAACTCACCCGGGAGGGCCGGACGGACCTGCTGCGGCGGCTGGCCGACCCGGAACAGGCCGAAATCACCGACCAGATCCGCTTCTTCACCCTCGCCGCCTTCCTCCACCAACTCGCCGACCCGGCCCGGCAAGCCGCCGTCCTCCGCCGCCGGCTGGCCTTCCTGGAGGCCCCGAGCAGCTTCTTCTACGACGGGGCCGGCCGGCCGGTCACCGCCGAGCGCGAGCCGAACCCGTTCCGGCGCGGCATGCTGCTGGTCGCCCGGGCCTCCGGCGCCGCCGAGCGGGCCTGGCTGGCCGAGACCGTCGCCGAATTGGAGGGCGCGGAGGCCGCGCGCGACCGGTAGGACCCGAACGACCGGTACCGCGGGCGGTCCACCGGCCGGGACCGGCCGGGACCGGCCGCCCGTCCGCGACCCCGCGTCGAACACCGGGGCGGTGGACCGGACTTGCACCTTTCGGCACCCGGCCCCGGGGCGCCCGGGCCTCGCTATGATGATCCGTCTCACGACCTCGGCGCCTTCCGCGGCGTGACCCACCACCGCGCCCCGCCCGCCTTGGAGGCAGCCGTGCCAAGTGAAGTGACCGCCGCCGCGAGCGCCGCCCCGATCAAGCGGGACGACATCCCGGGCTGGTTCTTCGGGCTGGACCGGGCCGCGTTCTCCCATCTCCTGTCCGCCCAGACGGCGGCCGGGGTCACCGGGGACATCCTGGAGCTCGGCAGCTACCTCGGCCGCAGCGCCGTGCTGCTCGGGGACCACCTCCGGCCGGGCGAGCGGCTGACCGTCTGCGACCTCTTCGACTCCGAGGCGGGGGACGCCGACAACGCCGCCGAAATGGCGATGTCCTACCGCAAGACGCTCACCCGCAGCGCCTTCGAGTCCAACTACCTGGCCTTCCACAGCGAGTTGCCGGAGATCGTCCAGGCGCCGACCTCCGTCCTGGCCGACGGCCGGATCCCGGCGGGCAGCTGCCGCTTCGTCCACGTCGACGCCTCGCACCTGTACGAGCACGTCAGCGGGGACATCCGGGTGGCCAGGTCGGCGCTGACCGAGAACGGCCTGGTCTCGCTGGACGACTACCGCTCCGAACACACCCCGGGCGTCTCGGCCGCCGTCTGGGAGGCGGTGTTCACCGGCGGTCTGCGCCCGGTGCTGCTCACCCCGATGAAGTTCTACGGCACCTGGGGCGACGCCGACGCCGCCCGGCAGGTGCTGCTGGAGCGCGACTGGCGGGCCGAGGACTACGCCGTCGACGAGGACGTCATCGCCGGCCACCGGGTGCTGCGACTGAACTACCAGGTCAAGACGCCCGCCCAGCTCCGGCGCTCCACCCCGCGCCGGCTCGCCCTGGACCTGCTGCCCCCGGTCGCCACCCGGGCCACCCGCCGGGTCCTGCACACCCTCCGCGAGCGCCGCGCCGTCCGCCCCACCCCGAGCGCCTGACCCCGGACCCACAACTCGGCCCGCAGACCCCGGCCGGTTCCGGACCCGCCGGCACAGCCGTCGGGTCCACCGGCATGCCTCGGGGCGCACCGGCCTGACGCCACCCGGGCGTTTTATTCATACGACTAATTAATTGTCGAAAATCCACTCACTCACACGGGTGAATCACCCTTAAAGGTTTGCCCAAGGAACATTAAAGACCTCATAGTGATGACACCTCGCCTTGGTCTTGAGATCACCAAGTCCAGGCAAAGTCCTTGCGAGTGAGGAGAGACCTGTGTTCCACGCTTCCTCCACCCCTGCGGGCCCCGGGCAGCGGCTCCGCGCGGCGATCGCGGACCAGGGGACCACGCCCCTGATCGGCGTCCACGACATGTACTCGGCCTCCATCGCGGCCGAGCACTACGACGGCATGTTCGTCTCCGGCTTCGGCTTCGCCGCCTCCTACTACGGCCTGCCGGACATCGGGTTCATCGCCTGGCCCGACATGGTCGCGTTCGTCGAACGGCTGCGCGGCGCGTTCCCGCGGCACCACCTGCTGGTCGACATCGACGACGGCTACGTCGATCCCGAGGTCGCCTGCCACGTCGTGCGGCGGCTGGAGGCCATCGGCGCCTCCGGCGTGATCCTGGAGGACCAGAAGCGCCCGCGCCGCTGCGGGCACGCCGACGGCAAGCAGGTCCTCCCGCTGGAGGAGTACCTGACGAAGCTCGAACTCGTCCTCGCCGACCGCACCGACCTGCTGGTGGTCGCCCGCACCGACGCCACGGACGAGCAGGACATCCTGCGCCGCGCCCGCGCGCTCGCCGAGACGGATGCCGACGTGGTGCTCGTCGACGGCGTGCGCAGCGAGGAGTGGATCCGCCGGATCCGCAAGGAGGTCGGCGACAAGCCGCTGCTCTTCAACCAGATCGCGGGCGGCAAGTCCCCCCGACTGTCGCTCTCCGAGCTGACCGAGCTCGGCGTCGACGTGGCGATCTACAGCACCCCGTGCCTGTTCGCGGCCCACCGGGCGATCGACGAGGCGCTCACCGGACTGAAGACCGCCGACGGGCGGCTGCCCGCCCCGGCCGGGGAGAGCAGGCCGGTCGGTGTGCGGGAGTCCACCGAGCTGCTGGAGCGGAACATCGCACGCTCCCGCCGCCTCGCGGACGTGACGGCTTGAGTCCCGGGCCGCGCCGCCCCGCCCCGCGCGCGGCGGCCGCCGCGCTGCGGGCCACCGTCCTGGGGCTGACCGGGGCGTGCGCCCTGCTCGCGGTCGGCGCGGCCCCGGCCGTCGCCGGTGGCAGCCTGGTCACGGTCATCGACAACTCGAACGCCGACTCCTGGCTGGAGATCGACCGTACGGCCAACGTCCAGCAGGGCGGCGGCTCGGCGGGGAGCGACCACGACGGTGCCGGATCACTGGTCGGAGGTCTGGGCGGTGGTCTGGCCAACGGTCTGGCCGGCGGCGGGGGTCCGCCATGACAGTCCGCACCGAAGGGCCGGCCCACGCCGAAGGACCGGCCCACACCGAAGGGCCGGCCCGCGCACGATGGTGGCACAGGTTCGACCCGTACCTGCTCGCACTGGCCGGGGCGGTCGCACTGGCCGCGCTGTTCCCGGCCTCCGGCGCCTCGGCCCGGGTCGCCGGGGCGGCCTGTGACACCGCGGTGGCGCTGCTGTTCTTCCTCTACGGCGCCCGGCTGTCCACCCGCGAGACCCTGGCCGGGCTGCGCCGCCTGAGACTGCACGGCCTGGTGCTCGCCGCCACCTTCGGTCTCTTCCCGCTGCTCGGGCTGGCCACGGCGCTGCTGACGCCGGTTCCGCTGACCGAACAGTTGCAGGCGGGGGTGCTGTTCCTCTGCCTGGTGCCGTCCACGGTGCAGTCCTCGGTGGCGCTCACCGGGGCCGCCCGGGGTGACGTCCCGGCGGCGATCTGCGCCGGGACGTACTCCAGCCTCGCCGGGCTGCTGCTCACCCCGCTGCTGGTCGCCGGGCTGCTGGGCTCGCACGCCGGGCTGTCGGCGGACGGGCTGCTGCGGATCGGGGCCCAGTTGCTGGCGCCGTTCCTGCTCGGGCAGGTGCTGCGGCCGCGAATCGGCGACCTGGTGGCCCGTCACAAACGGCTGCTGACCCCGGTGGACCGCGGTTCGATCCTGCTGGTCGTCTACACGGCGTTCAGCGCGGCGGTGGCCCAGGGCATCTGGCACCAGGCGACGCCCGTCGCCCTGCTCGGGATGCTCGTGGTACTGCTGGCCCTGCTGGCCGCGGCCCTGGCGGTCACCGGGCTCGGCGCGCGCGGGCTGGGGCTGGACCGCCCGGCGGCGATCGCGGCGATGCTGTGCGGCTCGCAGAAGAGCCTGGCCAACGGGCTGCCGATGGCCACCGTGCTGTTCGGGTCGGAGGCGGGGGTGATGGTGCTGCCGCTGATGGCCTACCACCAGCTCCAACTGGTCGTCGGCACCGTCCTCGCCGGGCGCTGGGCCCGAACCCCCGCGCCGGTCCCGGCCGACGGGCAGCCGCCGGCCGAGCTCAGCCGGGCGGGCGGGCCACCAGCGCCCGGCTGATCCCCCGGCGGAGCCGGCTGGAGGCACCCGGCAGGTGCCCCAGCCGGCTCAGCCGTTCGTCCGACAGCTCCGGCCGCCGGGCCAGCTCCAGCACCGCCGCGTACGGGCGCTCGCCCTCCTCCAGTCGAGCGCCCACCAGCTCGACCAGCCCGTCCAGGGCCGTGCCGGTGAGCTCGGGGTGGGCAGCGAGCAGCTTCAGCAGGCAGTTGTCGTTCCAGGTGTCGTGCCGCCGGGGTGCCAGGGCGACCAGCACGTCGACGGGCGCGGCGGCGTTCCGGGCGATCGCGTGCCAGACGAACGGGTACTCGCACCGGCCCAGCACGCGCAGCACCCCGGGGTCCGCGGTCCGTTCGGCCAGTCGCAGGTAGGCCCCGGGTTCGTGCAGGTGGTCGAGCGCCTCGATGTCGCTCGGTCCGTCCACGTGTGTGTCGCCCATGTCGGAACGCGAGCCTACCCCCAGCGGGCTGTCGGGATGCTGAGGGCGGCGGCCGGCAGGACGGGCAGCGGGCCCGGTGCGGGGAGCGTCCAGGCCGCCGGGTCGGGTGCGAACGGGCCGGTGCGGTCCCGGAGTTGGGCGAGGGCATGGTCGCGGGCCCGGTCCACTTCGCGGTGGGTGGCCTCGTCGATCACGCCGAGCCGCCGGGCCTCGGCGTACTCGTCCTCGTCCTTCCAGGTGTGGGAGGCGAGGTCGGGGGTGACGACCAGGTCCAGGTAGAGGTCGAAGGTGTCGATGCCGATGGCCGTCCGCCGGTACGGCAGCTCGAAGTTGACGTACCAGCGCAGCGGGCGGCCCTCGGGGCTGAGGAACCGGTGCACGCTGTACGGCTCCCCAGCGGTGAAGCGGCTGATCACCACGGTGTCGCGCCAGACCCAGTGGTCGAGCTCCCAGCTCCCGGCGGCGAGGTCGTCGATGCCGCGTCTGCGGGCGGCGACGTCGCCGTGTCGCCGGGAGGCGGTCCAGCTGGCGGGGGCGAGGCTCTCGGTGCCGGGGCGGGCGGTCAGGGTCAGGGTGGTGCCGTCGTCCGCGAGCACGGTGTACGGCATGGCCGTCCAGATCCGGCCGCCCACGACGTCCCGGCGTACGGCGGTGCTGCCGGCCGGGTAGGGGGCGCCCGTCACCGGACGTAGTACGGGCGCTGGTGGGCGGCCACCGGCGCGGACTGGTAGGTCCACACCCCGGCGGCCGGGGCGTCGCCGATCAGCAGGGCGAGGTCGCGGGCGGCCTCCTCGGCGGGATTGCCGAGGTCGAGCCGGACCCGGCCGGCGGTGCGGTCGTCCAACGCGTAGTAGCGGTAGGGCTGGTGGACATTGAGCGGGCCGGCCAGCAGCTTGCCCTCGTCGTCGGTGCCGTAGCCGGTGATCGGGGTGCTGCTGACGGACTCCGGGGTGAGGCCGGTCAGGTCGACGTCCAGGGCGAGGATCTCCTCCTGGTGCCGACGCAGCCCGCCCTCGCCAGGCCCGCCCACGCCAGGCCCGCCCTCACCCGGCCCGTCCGCGCCCAGTTCGGCCCGGCGGCAGGAGACGCTCCACCGCTCGCGCACGGCGGGCGCGTTGAGCGAGGGCAGGGTGGTCTCGAACCAGCCGGGGTGCTTGGGTTCGGCGTACAGCCGGCGCCCGGCGTCGATGGCCAGCGGATTGTCGCACAGCACGTGCAGCCGGGCGATGCCGAGCAGCTTGGTCTGGTCGTAACCCCGGGCGTACTGACCGTAGTTGACCACCGGGACGCGGTCCTCCGCGAACACCGGGTGGGCGATCAGGTTGATCTCCAGCTCCTCGGTGATGCCTCCGCCGTTGGGGTACTGGGCGAAGTACAGCTGGTAGTTGAGCGAGACGCAGGCCCCGCCGTCGAAGGCCGCGACGGCCAGGCCGGGGTGGCGCTTGTCGAGCAGTCGGCGGGCCTGCTCGGGCTCCACCAGGTAGTCGACGCCGATGTTGTGCAGCGCGCCGTAGTGGAAGGGCAGGCAGTAGGGCTCCGGGACGGGCGGCAGCGGCAGGCCGGTCATGAGGGCTCCGAAAGCGAGGAAGGCGAGGAACACGCGGAAGGTGCGGAGGGGACGGAGGGGACGGAACGCAAGGGCTGGACGGAGAGGGTCGCCGGCCGACGCAGCGCCAGCAGGTCCTGGTGCATCCGTCCGGCACTGCGCAGCGCGAGGGCGGCCATGGTGAGCGAGGGGTTGGAGGTGCCGAGCGAGGGCATCGAGCCGCAGCCGACGGCGTACAGGTTGGGGTGGTCCCAGCAGCGCTGCCACTGGTCGACCACCGAGGTGCCGGGCGCGTCGCCCATCAGGTGGGTGCCGCCGGCGTGGCCCGCGCCCCGGTAGCCGTACACCTCGCCCCGGTGCTCCAGCCGGCCTGGCCAGCCGGCGCCGGGGTAGGCGGTGTGGTCCTCGGCACCGAGCAGGGCGAAGAGCTGGTCGGAGACGGCGCGGGCGGAGACCATGCCCTCCCGCACGTAGCCGTCCAGGTCGTAGTGGATGGCGGGGGCGGGCAGGCCGAGCGGGTCGCGCCGGTGCGGGTCGAGGGTGACCCGGTTGGCCGGGTCGGCGGGCTGCTCCAGCTCGAACTGGAGCGAGAACTGCCGCCCCAGCCGGTCGCCGAGGCGTTCGCGCAGTTCCTTGCCGCGCAGTCCGGCGGCGAGCAGCGCGGCGGCCTCGGCCTCGGGGCTGCCGCCGGCCCAGGACCAGCCCCAGTTGCCGATCTCGATCCGGAACGGCGCCCGGCGGCGCCGGGCCCCACCGAAGCGGAAGGCCTCCAGCCCGCCGGTGGAGCCGGGCCCCCGGTACGGGCCGACCTGGTCGGGCATCAGCCCCCAGGTGAGCAGCGCGGGGTGGTCCATCAGGTTGCGGCCGACCTGGTCGCTGCGGTTGGCCAGGCCGGACAGCAGCAGCAGTCGGGCGTTCTCGATCGCGTGCGCGGCGAGCACCACCAGGTCGGCGGTCACCCGGTGGGTGGCCCCGCCGGCCAGGTACTCGACTCCGGTGGCCCGTCCGGTCACCGGGTCGGCGAGCACCCGGCCGACCACGGCCTCGGTGCGCAGTTCGACGGCCGGGGCCCAGCGGGCCTGGGTGCGCAGCGGGGTGTACTTGGCGCCGCTCGGGCAGACCGGGACGCAGCTGGCACTGCCCGCGCAGAGCGGGCCGTGGCCGGTGCCGGGGCGGGTGGGCCGGCCGTTGCGGGCGTGCGGGGTGGAGGTCACGGCGAGCCGGGCCGGGTCGGGCGCGGCGGGGTCGTGCACCGTCCGACCGTCGAGGGCGTCGGCGAGTCGCCGGTCGAGGTAGCTGGCCGGGATGGCCCGCATCGGGAAGGCGTAGTCGTCCGGGATGGGCAGGCCGACGGCCTGGCGCTGTTCCTCGGCGTCGGCGGCGACGCCGAGTTCCCGTTCGGCGTCGCGGTAGTGCGGTTCCAGGTCGTGGTAGCCGATCGGCCAGTCGCGGCCGTGGCCGAGCTCGCCGGTGCGGAAGTCCTCGGGGTGCATGCGCGGGGCGAGGCCGGTCCAGAGCAGTCCGGTGCCGCCGTTGGCGCGCAGGTAGCCGCTGGCGTAGGGCAGCGGGCCGTACTGCCGGAGGTACCCGGTGGCGGTGAAGCCGCCGTCGGGGTGGCCGGTGAGGTCGGTGACGTCGGGTGACGGCGCGTCGGGGTTGTGCGGGTACGGCGCGGTGGGCGGGCCGCCGCCGGCCGCGCGGTGGGCGGTGGCGGTCTCGGCTGCGGTGGGCGCGGTACGTCCGGCCTCCAGGACGAGGACCCGCCAGCCCCGGGCGCCGAGGCGCTGGGCGACCAGGCTCCCGGCGAAGCCCGCGCCGACGACCACGGCGTCCCAGTGCGCGTCCTCGCTCCCGGTGCCGACCCGCTGGGCGCTCACCGCTGCTCACCCCCGAGCGGCGCCTCGGCCCAGCTGCCGTGGCCGGGGGCGGCGGCGCCGGGCGGTCTGGCCCGGAACGTCCGCCAGACCAGTCCCTGGTCGTGGGCGCGGGCGGAGCTGGGGGCCTCGCCGGGCCAGGCGCCGACGTACCAGAGGTGGACCAGGGCGTGCTCGTCCCGGACCCGGTGGGCCAGGGTGGTCCGGTGGTGTTCGTGCGCCATCCCGGTGGCGCGCAGGTCGGGGACGTCGAAGCCGGTCAGGTCGGCGCAGACGCGTAGGAACTCGTCGAGGTCGGCCAGTTCGTCGTCCTCGACGGGCCCCCATTCCCCGTACGGGTCGTCATCGACCAGGCGATCGTCGGACACGGACACGCGGGCACCCCCACGATCGTCGGCGGATGGCCAAGGCATGACAGATGCGCGCCGCCCGGCACGGTCCACCTGCTAGCGCGATCCTGCCGCCCGGACGGGCCGCCGGGGGCCGCTTGCCGGAAGGTGACCTTTCTTGATCGGTTCATGACCGGTCACCGCCCCGCAAGGACGGAACCCTGGCCGCTTTCGCTCGCCCGTCGCAGCTACCGAGCCCCGCTCACCCCCGGCCCCCCAGCCCCGCTCACCTCAAACCCGGCGCGCCGCCTCAGCCCGATGCCCGCCTCAGCCCAGCGCGCGCACCGCCGCCAGCACGTCCAGGCCGAGCTCCTGGTCCGCGTCCTCCGGCAGGTTGACGGACAGCCGGGTGACCAGCCCCGCGTACCGGCGGTGGATCTCCCGGGCCGCCTCCTCCACCGTGCCGGAGACCGCGAAGGTGTCGAACACCTCGTCCGAGATCAGCGCCGTCATCTCCGCCCAGCGCCCGCGTACCGAGTGGGTGTGCAGCTCCTCCTGGAGGCCCTCCCAGCCGTGCTGCGCGAGCACCGGGCGGTAGGCCGGGGTGGAGGCGTAGAAGGCGAGGCGCTCCCGCACCCCGGCCCGGTTGGCCGCCAGCTCCTCCTCCGTCCGGCCGGTGGCGGTGAGCACATTGCCGACGATCTCGAACGGCCGCCCGGTCCACCCGGCGCCCTCGGCCTCCGCCTGCCCGCGCGCCTCGACCAGCCCGGGCAGCACCTGCTCGGCCAGGTAGGCGGTGGAGGAGAACGGGTGGGCGAGGAAGCCGTCGGCCACCGCCCCGGCGGTGCGGGTCATCAGCGGCCCGACGCCCGCGAGCAGGATCCGGGGCACCCCGGCCGGGATCGGGTCGGGCGAGAAGACCGGCGTCATCACCGTGTGGGTGTAGAACTCGCCCCGGAACCGCAGCCGTTCACCGGTCTGCCAGCTGTGCCAGATCGCCCGCACCGCGTGCACGTACTCCCGCATCCGGGCGGCCGGACGGTCCCAGGGCATCCCGAAGCGCTTCTCGATGTGCGGCTTGACCTGCGAGCCCAGCCCGATGACGGCCCGTCCGCCGGAGGCCGCGTGCAGGCCCCAGGCCTGGTAGGCCAGCGTCATCGGGGTGCGGGCGAAGGCCACCGCGATCCCGGTGGCCAGCTCGATCTCGCGGGTGCGGTCGGCGGCCCGGGCCAGCTGGAGGAACGGGTCGTAGGCGGTCTCGGCGACCACCAGCCGGTCCATGCCCCGGCGTTCGGCCTGCTCGGCGGCGTCCAGGATGCCCGCCGGGTGCCCGGAGGCGGTGGCGTCGAGGCGGAGGACGACGGGTCGGTCCATGCGGGTGCTCCTGGTCACGGGGTCGGCGTCCTGGAAGACGGCGGTGGGCGCCCATCAGCCTCCCACGCCGCCACGGGGCGGCCGACCGGCCCTCCCGCGCCGCCACGGGCCCGCCGAGCGATCCTCCCCCGCCGTCACGACCCGGCCGACCCGCCCTCCGCCCCCGCGAACAGCCGGTCCAGGTGCCGGTCCACGGCGGTCAGCACGGCGTCCGGCTCGACCACGTCCAGCTCCAGCAGCGTGGTGAATCCGGTGAGCGCGAGCAGCAGGTCCGTCTCCACCAGCGGGTCGCGGTCGGCCGGGACCAGCCCGTCGGCGACCGCCTGCCGGACCACCCGCTCCACCGCCTCCCGCCCCCGGACCAGCCCGCCGCGCACCCGTGCGTGGACCTCCTCGTCGTGCAGCGCCTCCAGCACGTAGGCGGCGCTCATCCGGCTGGTCACCCGCGAGTCCGGGTGCAGCGGCAGCAGTTCGACCAGCATCGCCCGCAGCACCGCCCGCGGGTGCGGCCGTTCGCCCAGCTCCGCCAGCGCCCGCGCGACCCGCCGGCCGCTCCGCTCCCCGGCGAGGTCCATCGCGAAGCCGAGCAGTTCCGCCCGGGAGCGGAAGTAGTGCTGGAGCTGCCCGAGCGAGATCCCGGCCTCGCCGGCCACCTCGCGCAGGGTCAGCTGCGTGGCGCCGCGCTGTTCCACGACTCGCCACAGCGCCCGGGCGATGGTCTCTCGGCGCTCCTGGTGGTCCACCTGCTTGGGCATGGCCCGGCTCTCCTCGACGACCCCCTCACTCCAATACGATTGACATAATACAGGCGACCGATAACGCTGGGGCACTCCGAGGGAGGAGCGCCCCATGCTTGTCCAGCCCGTCGCCCACACCACCGAGGGAGCCGTCCGCGGTCTCCTGGACGGAGGCCTCGCCGTCTTCCGTGGCATCCCGTACGGCCGACCGCCCGTCGGAGCGCTGCGGTTCGCCGCGCCCGTCCCGCCCGAGCGCTGGGACGGCGTCCGCCAGGCCGTCGAGTTCGGCCCCGTCGCCCCCCAGTCCGGGCCGCTGCAGGCCGAACCGACCACCGGCACCAACTGGTTGACGCTCAACGTCTGCACCCCGACCCCGGACGCGGCCGGGCTGCCGGTGCTGGTCTGGATCCACGGCGGCGGCTTCATCGCGGGCACCGCCGCCGACCCGCTGTACGACCCGGTCGAGACGGCCCGGACCGGTCTGGTCGTGGTGAGCATCAACTACCGGGTGGGGGCGGAGGGCTTCGCGCTCCTCGACGGCGCCCCCGCCAACCGGGCCTTCCTCGACCAGATCGCCGCCCTGGAGTGGGTGCAGCGCAACATCGCCGCGTTCGGCGGCGATCCCGGCCGGGTGACCATCGCGGGCCAGTCCGCCGGGGCCTCCTCGGTGGCCGCGCTGCTGACCATGCCCCGGGCCCGCGGCCTGTTCCACCGGGCGATCGCCCACTCCGTCGGCGGCAACCTCGCCACCCCCGCGCTGGCCGCCGAGGTCACCGCCACCCTGGCGGAGCGGCTCGGCGCCGCCCCCACCGCCGCCGGCCTGGCCGAGGTCGACCCCTGGAGGCTGGCCGCGGCCGTCACCGACCTCGGCACCGAACTCCCCGGGCACCTCGCCCGCTGGGGGCGGCTCGCCCACACCGGCGTCGCCACCGTCCCGGTGGTCGACGGCGAGGTGCTGCCCGAGGAGCCATGGGCCGCCCTGTCCGCCGGGCGGGCCGCCGGGACGGAGCTGCTGGTCAGCCACGCCCGGGACGAGTTCCGGCTGTTCGCCGTGCTGGCCGGCCGGCACGGCACCTTCACCGAGCAGGACGCCCGACTCGCCCTGGACCAGCTCGCCCCGCACCCGGACGGCCCGGACGCCTACCGCGCCGCCTTCCCCGCAGCCACGCCCGGGGACCTGGTCGAAGCCGTCTTCTCCGACGCGCTGTTCCGGATGCCCTCGCTCCACCTCGCCGAGGGCAACACGGCGGCCGGCGGCACCTCGTACCTCATCGAACTCGGCTACCCGGCCCCCGCACTGGACGGGGCGTTCGGCGCCTGCCACGGGCTGGACGTCCCGCTGGCCTTCGGCACCCTGGACAGCCCGATGGGCCGGCACTTCCTCGGCGCCCCGCCCGCCCCGGAGGCCGTCGAACTCTCCCGGGAGCTGCGGCAGGCCTGGGCCCGGTTCGTCACCACCGGCGAGCCCGGCTGGGCCGCCCATGAGCCGGAGCGGCAGCTCACCCGGGTGCTGAGCGCCGCCCCGGAGACCGTCCGCTACCCCGGGCAGGCCTCCCGCACCATCTGGGCCGGGCGCGGGCCGACGGCCTACGACCTGGTGTGACGCTCCCCCGCCCAGCCTGCGGTCAGCCGCCGAGCGTCGACAGGTACCCGGCGGTCAGTTCGGGCGTGGCCAGCCAGGCGGCGTGGTCACTCGGCTCGGCGTAGGTGTTGGCCAGCCGCCGGGCGACCTCCGGGTGCTCGGCGGCGGCCGCGAAGACCCCCTGCAGGTGGTCCGGCATGGTCAGCATCGCGGCGGTGAACTCGACGCTGTGGCGGGCGTGTCGCTGCCAGAAGCGCTCGGCGGTGCGGCACATCCAGTCCGCGGTGAACGGCGCGTCGCCGTGCTCGCGGATCGCCCGCCGATACGCCTCCGCCGCGCGGGCGGCGCCATTGGCGCCCTGCCCGGTGATCGGGTCGTTGACCACCACCGCGTCACCCAGGCCCAGCACGTGCACCGCGTCGACGCCGGAGCCGAGTTCGGCCACCGGGCGACGGACCACCGGGGTCACCGCGCCCCACAGCCCGGCCCCGGCGTCGGTCGGCTCGGCGGCCTGCCAGAGCTCCGCCTCCCAGGGCAGGTACGCGGCCAACAGCGCCCGGATCCGGTCGAGTTGGACGTCGGGCGCGGGGCCGTCGCCGAACACGTCCAGCGGTCCGCCGGGCAGCGCCTCCCAGAGCAGGATGTCGCAGGGGCCGGAGCGGGTCAGGGCGGGCTGGAGGTACAGCTCGCCCAGGCCGGGCAGGGCGTACATCCGGGCCCTGGGCCCGGCGGCCGGGTCCGGCGAGCCGACGCCGTGCGCGTACAGGCAGGACAGCGCGCGCTGCGGCCGGTCGAACGGCGAGCGCGCGGCGTCGCGTTCGAAGATCCCGGCCAGTTCGCCGCGCCCGGTCGCGACCACGGTGAGCCGGTGCCGCCGGGCCAGCTCGTGCAGCCCGGCCCGGTCCAGCGAGCGGTACTCGATCCGGCCGCCGCGTTCGGCGAGCAACTCCAGCCAGTGCGCGAGCTTGATCCGCTGGTCCACCGACCGGGCGGGCTCGTCCAGGGTCATGGTGAACTCCAGGGCCCGGGTGCCGGGCGGCGCGACGAGCGCCGCGTCCACCGAGTCCACCGCCGGGGCCTCGCCCGCCCAGTGGTCCAACCCGGCCGCCGCCTCGATCCGCAGTGCCGGGCCGAACATCGCCTGGGTGGACAGCACCCGCCCGCCCCGGACCTGCTCCGGGGTGCGCTCGGCGACCAGCGTCACCTCGTACCCGTCGTCCACCAGCCCGAGCGCGAGCTGCAGGCCGGCCTGACCCGCTCCGACGACGGCGATCGGGCTCATACGGCGGCCTCCCGGTGGTCTGCTGACGGTCTGTCGGCTCTTCGAACACGGTGCGTCCAGCTCGCACAGTAGCCGAGCCCCCGGGCCGCGGGCAGGGGTCGGGCCGGACCGATCGCCCGCCGCACCACCCCACTCCCCGCATATTCATGCAGTAGCGGAGAGTGAACCGCCTGATTCAGCCTGTCCGTTGACCAAAACCGATTGCCAAGGTATCCGTTAATCTGCAAATCTATCCAGCACTCCCGCCACTCCACCACTCCGAGAGGGTCGATCGACCATGCAACCGGTGACACCCCGCGGCTTCCGGGCCATCACGACGAACATGGGCCTCAAGGACGTCGAGGACGACTTCGCCGCCGTCGTCTCCGAAGTCCCCTGCCGGTCCGCGGCGGTCTTCACCCGCTCGCGGTTCGCCGGCCCCAGCGTCCTGCTCAGCCGCGAGGCGGCCGCGCTCCGGCGCAGCCGCGGGATGGTCGTGCTGTCCCGCAACGCCAACGTCGCCACCGGGCGCACCGGAGCGGAGAACGCCGCCGAGGTGCGCCGCCGGGTCGCCGAGGTGGTCGGCATCGCCCCGGAGGAACTCGTCATCGGCTCCACCGGCGTGATCGGGCGCCCGTACCCGATGGACCGGATCCGCGCCGGGCTCTCCGCCCTGACCTGGCCCTTCCCCGAGGCCGACTACCCGGCGGCGGCCCGCGCGATCATGACCACGGACACCCGGCCCAAGTACGTCCACGCGCGCTGCGGGGACGCCCTGCTCGTCGGCATCGCCAAGGGCGTCGGCATGATCGAGCCGAACATGGCGACCCTGCTGACCTTCTTCTTCACCGATGCGGACCTCCCCGGCGCCGAACTCGACGCCCTGTTCCGCCGGGTGATGGACCGCACTTTCAACGCGCTGAGCATCGACACCGACACCTCCACCAGCGACACCGCCGCGGTCTTCGCCAACGGACTGGCCGGACCGGTCGACCCGGCGGCCTTCGAACAGGCGCTGTACGAGTGCGCCCTGCACCTGGTGCGCGAGATCGCCTCGGACGGCGAAGGGGCGTCCAAGCTGATCGAGGTGCGGGTCACCGGGGCGCGCGACGCGGCCCAGGCCAAGCGGGTCGGCAAGAGCGTGGTCAACTCCCCGCTGGTCAAGGCGGCCGTGCACGGCGCCGACCCGAACTGGGGGCGGGTCACCATGGCCGTCGGCAAGCTTCAGGACGACACCGACATCGAGCCGGCCGCCGTCCGGATCGCGTTCGGCGACCTCCCGATGTACCCCGAGGACCCGGACGACGCCCTGCTGGAGCGGGCCCGCGCCTACCTGGGCGGCGAGGCCGTGGTCATCGGGATCGACCTGGGCATCGCCGACGGCGCGTTCACCGTCTACGGCTGCGACCTCACCGAGGAGTACGTCAAGCTCAACGCCGACTACACCACCTGACCCGCTCGCCCCCGCGGCCCGAGGGCCTCAGCCGCCCAGGTGCGCGGCCAACAGGCGCACCACCGCGTCGAGTTGTTCCGCCAGGTAGAAGTGCCCGCCCGGGAACGTCCGCAGGCTGAACCCGCCGCTGGTGTGCCGCTCCCACTGGGCGACCTGCTCGGCCGTGGCGTTGCCGTCGCTCTCCCCCACCAGACCGGTGATCGGCTGGGGGACGACGGCGTCCGCCTCGGCCCGGTAGGTCTCGATGGCGGTGTAGTCGGCCCGCAGCGCCGGGATGACCAGCTCGCGCAGGGCGGGCACATCCAGGATCCGCTCGTCCGTCCCGCCGAGCCGGACGATCTCCCGCAGCATGCCGTCGTCGGAGAGCGTGTGGACCGAACTGTCCCGCGGCAGCGAGGGCGCGCGGCCCGCGGACACGAACAGCCGCTCGGGCCCGGCCAGTCCGTCCCGGGTGAAGCGGCGGGCGACCTCGAACGCGACGGCCGCGCCCATGCTGTGCCCGAAGAACAGGACCGGACGGTCCATCCACGCGCGCAGCTCCCGGTAGAGCTGTTCGGCGAGTTCCGGCACCGAGTGGATCGTCGGCTCCGCGAAGCGGTTCTGCCGGCCCGGGTACTGCACCGCCAGCACGTCCGCGTACGGGGCCAGCGCGTTGGCGTACCCCAGGTAGTAGCTGGCCGAGCCGCCCGCGTGCGGGAAGATCACGATCCGGGCGGGCGCGGAGTCCGACGGGTTGAACCGGCGGAACCACGGGTTGTCGACGGCGGCGCTGCTGGACATGCGGGGTGTGACCTCTCTCCGTGTCGGACGCTGTTCACCCCAGTCTCGCAGCGCGCCCGCCGCCCCGGGGACGGTTACGGCGTGCCACCCCCCTCGTGCGCCCGCCGGGGGCGGGCGAAGTAGTCGGCGCGGGTCAGTTCGTGGACGCGCAAGGGGGTGCCGCTGTCCGGGCGGGTGGTCTCGCGCTCGGGCCGCAGGCCGAGCTTGGCCATCACGCGCTCGGAGGCCGTGTTCCCGATCTGGGCGATGCTGACCACCCGGTCCAGCTCCGCGGTCTCGAAGCCGAACCGCAGCGCCGCCCACGCCGCCTCGGTGGCGATGCCCCGGCCCCAGTACGCCCGGCCGAGCCGCCAACCGATCTCGACGGCGGGCAGCACCTCCGGCAGGAAGTACGGCACGGCCAGGCCGGTGAACCCGGCGAGTTCACCGGTGTCGCGCAGTTCCACCGCGAACAGGCCGAAGCCCTCGGTCTCCCAGGTGTTCTCGAACCGCTCGACGGCCCGGCGGCTCTCCTCCGGGGTGAGGGCCCTCCCCTCGCCGATCCAGCGCATCACCTCCGGGTCGCCGTGCACCTGGGCCATCACCGGCACATCGCTCTCCCGCCAGCGCCGCAGCACCAGCCGAGGGGTCTCGATCCGCACCATCCGCTCCACGTCTCCCTCCGGGTCCGTGCCATCATGCCGTGCTGTGCCCCGCCGCACCGGGGGCATCCGCCGATCCGCCGGAACCGAGGCGCGACACCCGGCCCGCGGCCGAGCTCAACGAGCCGTCCGGAACGTGACCGCCTCCGCCCGCGCCCGGGAGACGGCGTCGAGCAGCAGCACCGACGCCGCCTCCGGCGTCGGCACCGGCCCGCCGCAGCGCGCGTACCGGGTGAACGCCGCCGACAACCGCCCCAGGCCCCGACGATGACGCGCGAACACCCGGGCGGAGGCCCGCCGTCCACGGGCTCGCTGGCCGTCGAGGGCGGTGGCGGCGCCGACGTCGAGCAGCACCAGGTGCAGTTCCCGGCCCTGCCGGCCGGCCTCCCGGGCGAGCCAGCGGCGCATCCAGGCGCGGCTGCCGCAGTCGTGCACCAGCAGTGGGCCGCCGCGCCGCACCGAGGCGCGCAGCAGCCGGAAGTGCTCCAACCGCGCCCAGGGCCGGTAGACCGCGTACGGGAGGCGCGCGGGCATCACCGCCTCGCAGGCCTCGTGCACGGTCCGGGGATCCACCGTCGCCACGGCTCCGCCCGTCGCCGCCCAGCGCCGCAGCAGGGTGCTCTTGCCGGCCCCCGGCAGGCCCGACACCACCACCACGGCACCGGCCGGGTAGGCCACCACCAGCCCCGCCCCGGCCTCGCCCCGCAGGTCCAGCACCCCGCGCGGCGCCACGACCGCCGCCTCCACCTCGCCGCCCACCGCTCCCCCGTCACCGTCCGACCGACGACCCTAACAAGGCCGTCGCCCGCGCCCGCACCGGCGGTCCGCGGGGCGGATTCCGTGCGTGCCGCCGACCAGGCCCTACCGCCCCGAGGACGTGACGGCCCTCCGGTTCACCGGCGGCACCACCGGCCGGCCGAAGGGCGTGCTGCGCCGCTTCGCCCGGCCCGCCCGGCCCGCGCTGCTGTCGGGTGCGTGCTTCCTGCTCTGCACCCCGCTGTGCCACGGCGGCGGGACCAGATGACGATCGTCGAGGGGCACAATGTGTTCCCCCAGGAGGTCGAGGAGTCGCTACGGACCCACCCGGACGTCCGCGAGGCGGTGATGTTCGCGACCACCGACCCGGACCGCCTGGAGCGCGTCCACGCCGTCGTGGCCGTCCGGCCGCACGCCCCGGCGCCCCCGGAGCAACTGCGCCGCTGGGCGCGCGAGCACGCGGACGCCCGGTGCGCCCCGGACACCGTCCTGGTGCTGTCCTCGATCCCGCCGAACGGGCTCGGCAAGCCCGACCCGTCGGCGCTGCGCGCCCTGGTCGAGGAACGCACCGGACGGACCGTCACCGCCGCGCGGGGGCGCGCGAGGGAGTGTGACACGCCCCCTCGATGCTTCGAGCGCCCGCGCAGACCACCTGTCGCACCGCAGTCGGCGGGAAGAACCGAGCGTGGGCACTCGACCGTGCGGGCCGAGCTGCCGATACACCCCGGCGGCGCTCCCTCGCACCGTCCCCAGGAGGCACTCCCTTGACCTGGCTACGCGTCCTGACCGCACTGGGCATCCTCGCCGCGGCGGCCAGTGCCCTGCTCGTCTTCGCCCTCTGCACCGCCGCCTCCCGGGGCGAGCGCGCCGACGGGGCCGCGCCGCCCGACCTCCGGAAGGACGCCGAGGGCAGCGGCCTCTTCCAGCGGATGGGCGGCGACGGCTGAGCGGACCTCAGCTCCCGGCGAGGTCGCCCGGGCGGACCTCGATGTGGTCGGCCGCGAGGTCGACCGCCACCCGGTGCTCCATGCCGAGCGCCTCCAGGAACTTGACCGGCAGCTGCACCCGCCCGGTGCGGTCCAGCATCACGTACTCGCGCTCGTTCACCGACTCCTCGCCGTGCTCGTCCGTCACGGTGCGGCGCAGCACCTCGCTGCTGGTCCGGCCGTCGCGGATCGCCACCGTCCGGCGGACCTCGCCCGCGACCATCGGGTCGTGGGTGACGATCACCACGGTGGTGCCCAGTTCCCGGTTGACGGTGCGGAAGGACTCGAAGATCACCCCCGCGGTCTCGGAGTCCAGTTCGCCGGTCGGCTCGTCGGCGAGCAGCACCGGCGGGTCGTTGGCCATCGCCACCGCGATCGCGACCCGCTGCTGCTGGCCGCCGGAGAGCTCGTTGGGGCGCCGGTGGGCGAGCTCTCCGATCTCCAGCGCCTCCATCAGCTCGGCCACCCGGGCCCCCTGCTGCTTCGCAGCGAGCGCCCCGCCGCGGCGGCCGCGCAGTTGCATGGGCAGGGCGATGTTCTCGGCGGCGGTCAGGAACGGCAGCAGGTTGCGGGCGGTCTGCTGCCAGATGAAGCCCACCACCTCGCGCCGGTAGCGCAGCCGCTCCTTGGCGGACATCTCCAGCAGGTCGCAGCCCGCGACGGTGGCGGTGCCGGCGGTCGGCACGTCCAGCCCGGCGAGGATGGTCAGCAGGGTGGACTTGCCGCTGCCGGAGGCGCCGACCAGGGCGACCAGGTCGCCCTGCTGGATGGTCAGTTCCAGGCCCTGCAGCGCCTGGACCTCGATCCCCTCGGCGCTGAAGATCCGCACCAGCCGGTCGCAGACGATGGCCGCGCCCGCTCCGTACGCCTTGGGCGAGGCGGCGGCCAGGGCCCGCTGCCGGAGCTCCTGCAGGCTGGGGGCCTCGACGGCCGGCCGCTCCTGGGGGGTGCTCTTCACGGCTGCTCTCCTGTCTCGACGGTCTGGGCTGTCTGGGCTGTCTGGCTGGTCCGAACGGTCCGGCCGACCCGGCTCTTGCGGGCCGGCCGGCCGACCCCGGTGTTCTGCGCTGTCGCGGTCCGTGCCGCTGGTCCCGCTGTCACGACTGCTCCCCGGCCCGCAGCTCGGTGGCGATCTGGCGCCGGCCGGCGACCAGCGTCTCCAGCACCACCCCGAGGCCGACCAGCAGGGCCAGGCCCGCGGTGGGCAGCAGCACCGGCAGCGGCGCAGGAGTGATGACGTCCCCGACCTTGGCCCCGACCAGCGTCGAGATGTCGAAGGCGCCGCCCAGCAGGGCGACCGCCGCCACCGCGACCAGGCCGCCGCCGACCGCCGCCGCCAGGGTCTGCGGCAGCGCCTCGGTGATGATCAGCGCCAGTCCCTGCCGGGGCCGCAGGCCCATGGTGCGCAGCCGGGCGAGCACGGCCGTGCGGTCGGGCGCGGCGCGGAACAGCGTCAGCAGCACCGCGAGCAGGGCGTATCCGGCCCCGGCGGCCGCCGCGTACCAGAACAGCCGCTCGGCCGCGTGCTGCAGCGGGTCGTCGCCGAGCGCGGCGGAGGTCTCCCGGCTGCTGTGCACCGAGTATCCGGCGGGCAGGCCGTGGGTGGCCTTGCCGGCCTCCGCGGCACTCTCCCCGACCAGCTTGGCGATGCCCGTCAGCTGGGCACCGCCGTTGGTCCGCAGCGCCGACCTGACCTGCTCGGGGTCGACGTCGCCGACGGCGAACCACTTGTTCGCCCGCGCGACGTCCGGCAGGCGCTCCCAGGCGGGGCCGGACGGGACGACGACGAACGGCTTCCCCGGGTCGGGCAGGGCGGGAGTGGCGGCGACGATCCCGGCCACGGTGGTGCGCAGCTCGTTGCCGTTGGGCGTGCGCACCCCGGCCGGGCCGCCGGCCAGGCGCTTGGCCAGGTCCCGGCTGAACAGGGCGGGCACCGGGGTGTCCCGGCCGCCCGGGGTCCCGGCCAGCTTCGCCGGGTCGAACTCGCCGACGCCGACCGTCCGGGCGATCTCCGCGTACGCCGTCGGCTCGACCACCACCAGGTAGGCCTCGGTGAAGTCCTGGTCGGCGCCGACGAAACGGGCTTTGGGTTCGACCCAGGCGCCGGTCGAGGCCCGGACGCCGGGCAGCGCGTCGGCGGCCTTGACGAACGACTCGGACAGGGTGCCGTAGTCCGGCAGGGACACGCTGATGTCCCCGCCCGTCACGATGCGCGCGGCGCGGGTCCGGACGTGGTCGACGGTGTCGAGCACGTTGGCGCCGAAGCCGGTCGTGGTGACGGCGATCAGCAGGGCGAGCAGCGGCAGTACGGAGGGCCGACGCCGGCCCGAGGTGTCGCGGGCGGCGCGGGCCAGGCCGAGGAAGCCGATCAGGCCCCGGCCGCGCCCGGCGAGGGCGGCCAGCCAGCCGACCACCACCGGCTCGGTCCGGGCCAGCAGCAGTCCGCCGGTGACGGCGAGCAGCAGTGGAGCGGCGACCAGCAGCGGGTCCAGCCCGCCGCCGGTGCCGACGCCCCGGCGGCGGACCTCGGCGACGGCCGCGACGGTGACCGCCAGGACGGCGAGTTCGCCGACCAGGCGGCGCCGGCCGGCGGCCGGCCGCCGGCGCGACCACAGCAGGGCGGCGCGGACCGGGAAGGCCAGCAGCGCGATCAGGGTCGCGGCCAGGGCCGCCAGCACCGAGCGGTCCCACCGGGCGGTGGGCAGCAGCACCAGGGCGAGGACCGTGCCGAGCACGGCGGCGGGCAGGACGGTGACGGCGCCCTCGCCGAGCAGCCGTCCCAGCACCCCGGTGCGGGAGCCGCCGCGGGCCCGGAGCAGCCGGATCTCGGCGGCGCGCCGGTCGGTGGTGAGCGCGGCGGCCAGGAAGAGCACCACGGTGGCGACGCCCGCGACGCCCGCCGGGCCGATCGTGCTGAGCGGCAGCGAGGCCTGGTAGCGGTCGTCCGCCCGCCTGAGGAGTTCGGGAAGGCCCGAGGAGGTGTGCAGGTCGACGCGCCCGGTGGCACCGGCCATGGCGGTGGCGTCGCGCCCGGTCAGGAAGGAGCTGAGGACGTTGCGGGTGTGGGCGAGCCCGTCGGCGTGCAACGAGGAGATGTCGACGGGCGTCCGCCAGAAGTTCTCGGCGTTGGACCCCCATCGGGCCATCGCGGGCAGGCTGCCGCCGTCGACGAATCCAGTGGTCGCCCAGTGCTCGTGCCCGGGCGCGGTCCGCAGGCAGGCCCGGGCCGGGCAGCCGAGGTCGTCCCAGAACGGGTCCAGCGGGTCGTTGACCTGGTAGAGGCCGACCACCACGGTGGTCCGCTTCTTACCCGAACCCTCGACGCCGTTGTCGATGGCGTCACCGAGCTTGATGTGGATGGACTCGGCGGCCTTCTTGCTGATCACGACCGGCAGCGGACCGCCGACGACGCCGGGGGTCGGCCAGGTGCCGTCGGTCAGGGTGGCCCTGGAGGCCAGGTCGTGCAGGTAGAGCAGGCTCAGGGTCGGATCGGTGTGCTTCTCGGCGAACCGGACGTACTCCGGGTTCCCCATCCCGCGCTCGCCCAGGGCCCGGGCCCCGTAGGCCTGGCCCGCCGGGGCCGGTGTCAGCTGCCGGCCGACCATCTCGGCGATCTGCCGCTGCCCCCGGTCGAGTTCGGCGGCGTAGTCGTCGTCCAGCGTCTTGGAGGTGGTCTGCAGGCTGCTCTGGCTGAGACCCGCCTTACGGACGAAGTCCTGGAGCGCCGTGTCCGCGCCCCGGTCCGTGACGCGGGGGAAGGCCGCCGCCAGGAAGACGGTGACGAAGGCGAGGGCCGCCATCAGCAGGGCGGCCGACGGGTTCGCCCGCAGTCTGGTGCGGACCCACCGCGCGGGGCGGTGGGCGGTCTCCGGGGTGGGCACGTGGGTGCCGGCCTGGGTGGTCACATCTCCTCCACGTGGCGCAGCCGGCTGGCCACGTCTCGACGGCGGCGTCCGATGAGGAAGGCCGACAGCAGCGGGGCGACCGCGATCGCGGCCGCGAACAGCAGGGCCTGGCCGACCGGCAGCTCGATCAGGGCCTCGGGCATCGGCCGGCGGGCGGCGGGCGTCAGCACGACGAACGGGACGATCAGGTGGACGAGCAGGGTGCCGAGGACGAGCCCGACCACCCCGCCGAGTCCGACCAGCAGGGCCTGTTCGGCCGCGACGGTGCGGGACACCTGCTTGCGCGGTGCGCCCAGGGCGAGCAGCAGCGCGGAGTCCCGGGCGCGCTCGTGGGCGGAGCCGGCCACGGCGGCGACGAAGCCGATCGCGGCGAGCACGGCGGTGACCAGCGCGATGGCCAGCAGCGCGTTCTGCGGGGCGGCGCCCACCGGGTCGCTGAGCATTCCCTCCGAGACCTCGTCGTAGAGCTGGACGCTCTGGGAGCCGGGGGTGGCCCGCACGGCGGCGGCGGCCTGGGCCGGGACGCGGTCGCCCGGCCCGGTGGCGGGCAGCCACCACTCGGCGCGGCTGGGCAGGGACCGGCCCTGGGCGGCCAGCACCCGAGCGGTGGTCGCCAGGTCGATGACCAGCGCCGTGCGCCCGGTCGCCGGTACGGCCTGGACCTCCCCGGTGACCTTGACCTGGAGGGTCGTCGCGGCGAACGGCACCCGGAGGACGTCACCGACACGGGCGCCGACGAGCGTCAGGTAGTCCTGGGTGGCGACGCCGCTCAGCACGCCCGGAGCGTCCGCTCCGGCGATGCCGAGGACGGCCCGCACGGTGCCGCCGACGCCCTTCCCGGGACGGTAGTCGACGGCGAACAGCCGCCCGGCGTCGGCCGGTTCGGGTCGTGCGGTGGCGAGCGGCGGCTCACCGGGCTTGAGCCGCGGCCCGTCGACCACCCCGCCCGTCCAGGAGAGTCCGGTCGGCACCGGGACGTCGGTCGCGGGCCCGTCGGCGGTGTCCGAGACGGCCAGCCGGCGGACGGTCAACTCGCCCCCGGCCCGGTCGCTGAAGGTGACGGTCGCGCCGACCAGGCTCAGCGGTGCGGCGACGGAGCCGATCGGGGCGTCGACCAGCGGGCTCAGCGGGGCCGAGGCGCGCTGCTCGCCGCCGGTCGGCAGACCGGTGACCAGGACCTTGTGGACGTAGCCGAAGCGGTCCCGCAGCAGGAGGGTCAGCTCCGGCGGGGTGGGGGTCACCGGAGGCAGGCCGGGGGCCGAGGGCGTGGTGTTGTACTCCTGCCGGACGGTCAGGTCGACGTCGATCCGCAGCGGGCGGCCGGGCAGCGGCACACCGGCCTTCGCGCCGGTCGGCGCCGGCTGGGCGAGCCCGCCGAACAGCTTCGACCGGTCGGCGCCGTCGAGCAGGTCCGCGCGGACCGGGACGCGGTCGGCGAAGGCGGCGGTGTCCACCGCGAGCACCTGGCCGTTGCCGTTCGGCAGCGCCTGGTCCTCGCGGTCCACCGGGACCAGCCGATCGCCACCGGGCAGGTCGCCGTAGCGGCCGCCCTGGCCCATCAGCGAGCTGTGCGAGGCGGAGATCCGCAGGCCGCCGGCCGTGTCGAAGGCGGCCTGGTCGTTCTGGGAGGCGGTCCAGGTGGCGTGCTGGCCGAACGCGAGCACCCCGGTGGCGACGGCCATGACCAGCAGCAGTACCGGCCCGGTGGCCCGGGCGGGCTGACGGGCCAGTTGCCAGCCGACCATGGCCGGGCCGAGGCCGCTGCCCCGGGCGGCGACCCGGGCGCCCAGCCGGGCGACCAGCGGCAGCAGCCGCAGCACCACCAGGGTTCCCGCGCACAGGGCCAGGGTGGGGGTGGCGACCAGCAGCAGGTCGACGCCGAGCCGACCGGAGGAGTCGGTGGACAGTCCGCCGCCGTACTGGTCGAGTTGCTGGTAGGCGAGCGCGGCCAGGGCGAGCACCGCGAGGTCCCCGCCGTTGCGGGCGATGCCGGAGACCACCGCCTGGCGGCGGCCGGCTCGCCGGCGCAGGGCGGCGCCGGCGCCGCGCAGCAGGCTGGGCACGGTGGCCAGGACGATGCAGCCGAGGGCGCAGAGCACGGCCACCGGCCAGAGCGTCCAGCGCAGTTGGGTCTCCAGGGCGACCTGATGGGAGCGGCCGAGGCCGGCCAGGACGCGGACCAGGAACGGTGTGAGCAGCGGCGCGAACACGGCGGCCGGGAGGGCGAGCAGCACCGACTCCAGCGCGGTGAGGCCACCGAGCCGGGCACCGGAGGCGCCGCGGGCGGCGAGCAGTTCGTTCTCCCGCTCCTGGCGGGTCGAGATCAGTCGGACCACCAGCAGCAGGGCCGCCGTGGCCAGCACCGCGAGTTGCAGGGCGCCGATCAGCAGAGTGGACCGGGCGACCAGCAGGCTGGCCGACAACTCGCCCACCAGATCCTGGACTTCGGTGTTGGCGGTGAGGCTGGAGGTCTTCCGCAGGTCGGCGCCCAGACCCTGGGCCCGGGCACCGATGGCCTCGGCCGTGCTCTGGTCGACGCCCGCGAAGTCGGCGTCGAGCAGCCAGCCGCGGCTGCTCTGCGGCAGGCCGCCCGCGGTGAAGGCGCTCTGGTCGACCATCATCGGGCCGTAGGTGGTGAACCCGCCGATCTGGATCTCGTGGCCGCCGACCGGGTCGATCCGCCAGTAGGGGGCGAACGGGTCGACGACCCGGTAGCTGCCGGTGACCCGGACGGTCAGCGGCGAGCCGTCGAACCGGTCGGCGAGCCGGACGTCCGCGGGCAGCGCCTCGGCGGTCAGGCCGAGCCGGGTCAGCATGGCCTGCGGGACGGCGACCTGCGGGGCGGCGGAGCGGACCGGACCGGTGGCGGCGCCCGGCCAGGCACCGGCGACCAGGCTCACCCGGGACCGGTCGAGGTCGGCCAGCACCGTCAAGTCGGGCTTGTCGGAACTGGATTGACCACCCGCCGAAGCACCCTCCGGGGCGCCGTTCGTCGAGGTGCCCGCCGGGGCACCGCCCGCCGGGGCGTCACCGCCCGGCAGGCCGTAGGAGCGGCTGCGGAGCAGACTGTCGGTGCGTACGGGCAGGTCACCGAAGAGCTTCTGCCGGTAGGAGGCGAGCGCCTCCTCGTCCTTCTGCCGCTGGTCGAGGCCGTGTTCGGCGGTCACCACCACGGTGGTCCGGGCATGACCCGGCCCCTGGAGCGCCTGCCTCAGGCCGGCCTGGCCGACACCGCTGTTGAAGGTCACCAGGGCGGTCAGCACCGCCGTGGTGATCAGTACCGTCAGCAGGACGGCAGCAGCCAGCGGCAGTCGCCCGCGCAGCCTGCGCACGACGAAGCCGAGCATCAAGTTCCTCCCCCGGTTGCATCCCCGGTCGCATCCCGGCGCCTGTCGATCCGGTCCGGGCACATCTCGGCCACGGACGAACACCCCACGGGCACACCGGCGCAGTGATCCCCGGCATTCGATCGCCGGATAGCGGACGATGCTGTCAGATTCGATCCGGGAACGGAAGGGACTTGCGCGAATCAAGTAAGCAATGAGCAAATTCATTGTATTGGCCATCACCCCACCGGGGACAAGCCATTGAAATGCCATGCACACTTCACAACTCGGGCTTCCGTGCACCCCTTTGACCAGGGAACTCCTCCGTTACGAATTCTCCGCCCGGGACGCTGAACCGAATTGGCCACCACATCCGTTGGCCCGGAGAGAACCGGGCCCCATCGCCCGCAGGGGGACGCCGCATGACACGACACCAGGCCGCCGACACCACCCCGACGACCGGCCCGACGACCACCGGCCCGATGGTGGAGGTGACCGGCCTCCGGCGCAGCTTCGGCACCGGCGAGCGGACCGTCCACGCCCTGCGCGGCATCGACTTCTCCATCGAACGCGGTGAACTCGCCGCGCTCAAGGGCCGTTCCGGCTCCGGCAAGACCACCCTGCTCAACCTGGTCGGCGGTCTGGACGCGCCGACCGGCGGCAGCATCAGGCTGGACGGCATCGACCTCGGCGGACTGGACGAGGACGGCCGCCTGGCCCTGCGCCGGGAGCGGATCGGCTTCGTCTTCCAGTCCTTCGGGCTGATCCCGATGCTCACCGCCGCCGAGAACGTCGGCGTGCCGATGCGGCTGCGCAAGGTCCCGCCGGCCGAGCGCGAGGAGCGCGCCCACACCCTGCTCGCCCTGGTCGGCCTCGCCGACCACGCCGGCCAGCGGCCCGGCGAACTCTCCGGCGGCCAGCAGCAGCGCGTCGCGATCGCCCGCGCGCTGGCCAACGAGCCCGGTCTGATCATCGCCGACGAGCCCACCGGCCAGCTGGACTCGGAGACCGGCCGCTCGATCATGGAGCTGCTGCGCGCGGTGGTCCGCAGCGAGGGCGTCACCGTCCTGGTCGCCACCCACGACCCGACGCTGATGGGGCTCGCCGACCGGGTGATCGAGCTCCACGACGGCCGGATCGTCGAGGAGGCGGAGCAGGCGGCCTGACGGCTGCCGCGCTCCCGCCCGCGGCGTGAATTCACCCGACTGAAGGCCGCGACGGGACATCACGCCCTTTGCCTCGTCGAGAGGAATCCGCCCACCCGGAGCGGTCCCTTGCCGATGCCCCCACCGCGGCTGCGGCGAATTCCCCCACCGGCGGGCCGGGAGAGGTTCGATGACGACCTTCCGCCGCCATTCCCGCCGGATTCCGGGAAGTCCTGACGGACGTGCCGCCGCCGGAACACGACCGTGGTGGGGGGGCGCCGGCCGGGGCCCCCCCCGCCCCCCCCCCCCACGCCCCGGGGGCCCCGGGCGGGCCCCCCAACAGGCCCGGGCATATAGGCGGGCCGCGGGTTGC